>CAXTGN010000042.1:0-17316 GCA_964243455.1 uncultured Acidobacteriaceae bacterium | reverse complement strand
GCACCAAAATGGCGGAAGAGCCCGGAATCACCGGCTGGTTTCGTCGGAATACGCACACCGTCATGCTCGTGGTCGCCGATGACCAGCACGGTCTGGCCGACCAGCGGATGAAACGGATAGGTGATCACGGCTTCGAATGTCAGAAACCCGGCACTATGAAGCCGGCTCGAACGTTGGTGCGTCATTCTGCTCATCTGGCGATGTCCTTACAAAACAAGGGAAGTCTGCAGCGGATCTCGAGACATCGGGCGCCGTGACCTCCTGGCTTCGGCATCGCGTTGAACGGCGTCCTGCTGCAGGTCGGCAAGCCCGATGATCCAGGGTGCCCCAGCGCACAGCTGCCGGGCCGGGAGTATGCCACGGCTGACCATCCGATAGGCTGTTGCGCGGCTTACCTTCAGAAGGTCTACGGCTTCATCAAGGGTTGCTTCCTGGCGCTCGGCGCGTTCGCCCTCACGGTAAGCGGGGATGCTATGGGTGTTGCGGAGCCCACAGACATGACTTCGTGTCCAGGTGGCGCCGCGCCCGGTCAGCTTGCCGGACCGATTGAGGATGGCGGCGATGGCGAGGTCCGGGAGTTGCCGCGCCAGCACACGCACAAGGTCGAGGACGTCGGCCTCAACCGTCCAAAGGGTCTGCCCGACCTTGTTCTTCCGGACCGCCATCTCGGTGTGATCGCCGCCCTGCCAGTGAATGATCAGCGCCAAGCTGTCGCCGTTGACATCGACGATGATCTCCTTGACGAGCAGCCTGATGATCTTCTTGCGTGTTTCGGTCGAGACGCCGGGACTGCTCCATGCTTTGGCCAGGTCGCGGCCGAGGGTGACGAGCCCAGCACGGGCGTCGGCCGAAAGTGCTGGCGCTGGACTGCTTTGATCGACGCCCTCGAGTTGGCTCTCCAGGTCGCGCAGTTGAACCAGCCTCTCGTTCCAGCGCCGCTCCAGTTCGCTGGCGACCTGGCGGTTTTCGGGGTCGACCGCGTCATACTGCCGACGCGCCCGGGCAGCCTCGTACTGAGCCTGCTGGACCGCGTTCTCGATCCCCTGGCGCTTGTCGCTGCGCTGCTCGGTTTGGGCTTGCACCGCGGCCAACGCCGCCTCGATCCCAAGCGGCTGCAAGCGGTCCAGAACCTCCTGCGCCACGACGCGATCGACCCGCATCCCGCCGAAGCCGATGCAAGTGTTGGCGGCCTCGGCGCTGAACGCCCCCTTGCAGGCATACCGCTGCGTGTTGCCTCCCTTGCCCGTGTATTGAACGTGGAGCCGCCGCCCGCAGCGCGCGCAGCGGAACAGCCCCGGCAGCAAGGCCTCGCCACGCCTGATGGAGCCGCGGCCCATGTAGCTCTTGCCATTCGCGTTGTCGGCAATCAGGTGCTGGTTGCGCTCGAACTCCGCCCAGGTCGTGTAACCCTCATGGTGGTCGTGGATCAGGACCTGCCACTCCTTCCAGTCGCGCCGCAGGGTGTCGCGCATGATCCGCTTCCGGCCGCCCTCGATCGTCACACGCGTCCCGCGCCGGCCGTAGGCATAGGACCCCGCGTAGACCGGGTTGGTCAGCATGTGATGCAGGGTATGGTAGACCGGCGCCTTCCATTGGATCGGACGCCTGCCGCGACCCGGCACGACGGCCGGGACGAGCACGTTCTCCCGCCTGAACCAAAGCAGGACTTGGCGGATCGACTGAAGTTCGGCGAACTTGCGGAACACGAGCAGGATGCCGTCCTGCACGCGCCGGTCGGGGTCCTTCTCGATGCGGTTGTCGTCGGTCTTCGCGTAACCGACCGCCACGGTCAGATGAAGCTCGCCGCGCCTGGCCTTCTGCCGCATGGCCTCGATCGATCGCTGGCGAAACGTCGACAGCTCCATCTCGCTCATCGTGCCCTTCATGCCGAGCAACAGCCTATCGTTCGGCGAGCGAGGGTCAAAGATCGCGTCCTCATCGACGAGCAACGTCCCAACCACGCCGCAGAACTCCAGCAGCGTATGCCAGTCGCGGCCGTTGCGCGCCAAGCGCGACGCTTCCAGCGACACGACCGCGCCGACCCGGCCTTCACAGATCGCGGCCAGCAGCTTCTCGAACCCAGGCCGGACTGTCCCGCCGCCGGAGCGGCCGAGGTCGTCGTCGACGATCTGAACGTCGGTCCAGCCCAGCTGCCGTGCGCGGTCCACCAACCCGTACTGCCGCCGCTGGCTTTCCAAGTTGTTGACCACTTGGTAGGCCGTCGACTGCCGCACATACACAAAGGCGGCGCGGGCGAGGTGCTCGGACGTGACCTTATACCAACCGCCGAAAGTCTTGACCTGTGCCCCGCTGCTTGCGTCCTGCAAAACACCTTGTGCCGACAGGTCAGAACTTAAGCCGGTTGGTATTACTCATGGTCCGCCTCCGGTGCGGCCACCGAGGGCTCGCTGGGAGGCGTCATCACCGCCTCCGTCAGCAGCGCCTGCAACAGCGCCACGGCGTTTTGGCGTTCGGCGCCCGTCAGCTCGGCACATCTCGCCGTTGCGACGAACAGGTCCGGTTGTGCGCGGGGCAGCGTTCTCATGGCCGACTCCTCCGGGGCTTGTGTCTTCCGAGGAGCAGGCTAGGAGACGGTCGACGAGGGCGCGCAGCAAGACGAGCTGGCTTACGGGCAGCCGCGGCATGGATACCGTTGCCAGGCCGCTCAACTCCGGATCGAACATCCACCTCGGAACCTGGAATGAACCCCCATGCGGTTGTCGGATCAGAACGTGGTGAACACCGTCATGCTCGTGGTCGCCGATGACCAGCACGGTCTGACCGACCAGCGGATGAAACGGATAGGTGACCACGGCTTCGAACGTCAGAAACCCGGCACTATGAAGCCGGCTCGGACGAGGGCGGGGCAAACTAGGCGGCCATCACCTCCCTGGTCGAGACCTGCAAGCTGAACGGGGTCAATCCGCAGGCCTACTTCACCGACCTGCTGACCAGTCTGGTGAACGGCTGGCCGCAGGGGCGTATCAACGAACTCATGCCCTGGTGCTGGGTCAATCCAAAGCCGGCCTGACCGTCAAGCCACCCCCGTCAGGGCCACAGAGCGTCGCTTGCCCTAGGTCAGGCCACTGCTGCCTCCCTCGGCCGCGGCCATTGCCAGACGAGCCAGCGCGGGGAGTGAATTTGACTCTGTCTTCCGCAGGATCGACGCACGGTGGGTTTCGACGGTGCGCTGGTGGAGGCCGAGATCACCAGCGATCTTCTTGCTGGAGTGCCCGGCCAAGACAAGCCGCAAGATCTCGCGTTCCCGATTCGTGAGCCTCGAGAGATGCGTTTTGGCGCTCTCGCGCCAGGTCGCGGCCTCGGTCAAGGTTTGTGAATGCTGCCATGCCCGTTTGATGCTCGCCAGCAGGTCCGCAGCCGCGAGCGGCTTCTCGATAAAATCCGACGCGCCAGCTTTCATGGCGTCCACCGCCATCCGTACGTCGCTGCCACCGGTGATCATAATCACCGGCAGATGGTCACCGGTTGCTCGAAGATGCTGAAGCAGCTCCAGTCCAGCCATGCCTGCCATGTAGGCGTCAACCAAAAGGCAGCCACCCCGGCCAGGTCTGTAGGATGCTAAGAAATCCCCACCGGCTGCGAAGTCCTCCACGATATGGCCAGCCCGCTCCAGCACGGCTCGAAGCGAGCCGCGGAGTTCGTGATTGTCATCTACAACAAAAATAGTGCAAGGCGCCATAGGAAGGACAGCCTCAGGCGAGCTGTCGCCTGATCGACCTTCATTGGGAGTTGCAACGTGCAGCACCCCGTTGATGGCCTGTGTGAGATCCGTAAGCCCGACCGGCTTATTTAGCTGTAAGTATCCACTGCTTGCGCCAGTGCCCAGACAATCGACCGATCTGTCCTCAGTTAGGATGATAACTGGGACGAGTCTTCGCAGTTGCTTCCTGAGTTTCGCTGTCGCAACCAAGCCATCCATGCCGCCAGAGAGAGTGTAATCCGTTAGGATGATATCCGGTTGCATGTCGCTCTGGGCAACAAGCTTGAGCGCAGCGGGGCCGTCAGCTACCGCCTCGACCCGGTGGCCCTCGAACATCAGGTATTCCCCGAGCAAGTCTCGCAGGGCCGGATCATCTTCAATGAGAAGTATGGCAGCCGCCCGTCGGGCTGTGTCGCTTTCTGTTGCAGAAATGGCATGGAGGGGCGGGTCAACGCGGACACTTGTTTTCGCCGAGGATATCGCAATGTCGATGGCGAAGGTAGAACCTATGCCAAGTCGGGAATGGACGCGCACCTGATGGCGCAACAGGGCGCAGAAATGCCGGACGATCGAGAGCCCAGGCCCCAGCTCGGGACTATGCTCCCGAGCGCAGTTGCCAGTTTGGTGATGCTCTTCGAAAATGACCTTTAACTGAGCGTCGGGAATACCCAACCCGGTATCCCACACTTCTACGCTCAGCAGTCCATCTGTGCAGCGGCAACCAACCAGGACCTTCCCCCGTTTGGTGTACTTCAAAGCGTTCGAGAGCAGACTCCGGATCATCTGTTCAAGCAAGCGCTGGTCACTATGCACGATCTTGCTACAGCTCACGACCCGCAGGGACAAGCCTTGCGCCTCGGCAAGACAAACAAACTCCTCCTTTAGACGGTCAAGCGACTCGCCGATGCAGAATGTGCTCATCTCAGCCTGAGAGATACAGGCCCCAATCTGACTTATGTCCAGCAGCGTATTGAGCATTCCACGCATTGCGCCCAGTGTATCATCAAGCCGAACGACCAGCATGCGATTTCTACCCCCTCTTACTCCAGATCTCAGCAGATCTTGGATCAGGGTGAGGATCTGCAGAGATTGACGCAGGTCATGGCTGGCGGCGAGGAGCCGTAAGTTTGTAGTGTTCGCCAATTCCGCTACCTGTTCTGCGATTTCGGTTGCCACCATCGCCTGCTTACGGTGCGTGATGTCATTGAAGGTGATGATAACGCCCTCAACTTTACTATCGTGCGTTCGGTAGGACAGTATGCGCCGCCGGAACCACAAGCCGCCTGGGGTCTCGATCTCCCGCTCGTTTGATACAAGAGTCTGCAATACGACGCGTGCGTCTGCGAGCAACGCGCAATCGGCTGCGGAAGAGCGCAGATCTGCAAGTGGCCGTCCGACATCGCCTTCAATGATATGGAACAGAGATCTAATTGCAGGTGTGAATAGTCGGATCCTAAGCTCGTTATCGAGGAACAGCGCCGGGATGTCCGTGCTATTGAGCATATATTGTAGAATGCCCAAAGTCGTGCGCTGCTGCTCCAGCTTCTCTGCCATCTGGCTGTTCAGGGCGGATAATTCCACATTAAGTGACTGAAGCACTTCCTGAAAGGCTAGCAGCTCTGCATTTATGGATTGCAACTCTTCGTTCGCGGACAATACTTCCTCGCTGGTCAGGTTTTTGCTTAAACGCTTGGATTGAGATTGCGATTGGCGCTCCTCAGCTTCGTCCCAGTCAGTCCCAACCCAGCCGTGAACCAGCGACCCGTAATGACTCTCCGGGGGCATTCTCTCATTTCAACGAAGCAGTGCGTCCCGAGCAGACGACGAAGTATATAAGCAGAAAGCCTTCCGTATTGGGTAGAACGGAACGGGTCTCTATATCGATGGACGGCGAGGCACTTAGTCCGATGGTCCTGCGCTCCGGCACAGTGACGTACCATTTGCCTACATGGCTCGTTTTAGCGCAGTCCGCACTTTTGCACGACATTCTTATACCTCAAGCGTTTTTAGAGCTTGGCGTGCACATACCTTAGGCAGTAAAGGTCGATAGAAGGACGTGGTTCTTGTCATGTAGCATTCCAGAACTTCAGGTCGAAGTGGCAAGTCGACCGAAGCGGCAATGATCTCGCTTAGCCGACTTATAGAAGTCTTACGCACACAAGGCTTCTTCATAGTCTACACCGCGCCATTAGCGCATACAGATCGGAAACATCTTATCTGAAAAGGCATGTAAAGCCTCCTGCCCTTAGATCCTAGCCTGTCCCACGGACGTCTCCTCAGGTGATCGGTCCAGACTCCCACTTTGGTTCGTAGATGCCGTCGGGAGGCGTCCACCCCATAAACGCTTGCCTCGGCATAACCAAGAGCACGCCGCCCCTGTCCCACACCATCTCAACCTCGATACAGCAAATTGACAGCGCTCAGAAAGTCCTCGCCGGCATTAAGGAACTCGGCCAGGACCCGAAGGTTACAGCGAGACTGACATCACTCAAAGTGTGAATTGGAAGACCGCGCCCGTGTAGATTTGAAGTAGCGGGACGCCGAGTCCGCTGTGAATAACTGAGTATTGCGGCTCCACGAAGACGTTTAGCCTCACCTTAGGGCTGAGTTGCCAGACCTTTCCGGCGCCGAGGCCGATCGGAACAACCGTGGAATGCCGTTCAAAGTCGAACGACATCAGCCCCGACGATCGTAGGTAGAAGTCGTCAGGAAGATTATATGTTAGAATGGGCTGATAAGTCATGACGCTCGTCGAGCCTCTATTGTGCTCGCCTCCAAATGAGTGCTGATAGGTAAGGACCTGAGCAAACAAACCCCACTTTCTAGGCATCACGGCCACACCAGCGGCTCCTGCCTGCCACTTGTCCGTGCCGAGTGCGCTATTTCCCGCAGTTGGGGCGACAAGCAGTGGACCTACGCCGAAGGTCGCGACGTTAGTCGGGATTAGAGTCAAGTCAAACGCCTCGAAATTACTAAAGCCGGTGGTGCTGGTGCCGGAGTTTTGTGGTAGCGTCTCGACCGGAACCGTAAGGCGAACCAACTGATCGGTTCCAAACAATTGATACGGGATTAAACCACGGGCTTGGAATTCGTTGCCGGTGCCGGCAACTCGGTTGACATATGGGCTTATGTAATCTTGGATCTGGACCGTGACCACTTGTGTGAGTGGGTTGTTTGACGAGTTGACGTCGGCCGCACCCGCTTGGCCGATCGTAAAGGTCTCAATCAATATGACGACTAATGCCGCGTGAAGAACGTCCCTTCGAGGGCCGTCTGACGCCGCTGAGCAAAGTAGACGTCTATGGGTAAGCTTCAATTCGACTGATGCAAGGGACTGCGGTATGCTAGCTCGGCGATGTGACCATAAGGCAGAAAGCTTGCTGACGCGTAACCTGCAGTCGGCAGCTAGCACACGACTGTCATTGTGAAAGACCAAGCCAGCGCTCGGTGTGAAGCAAGGTTTAACAACGATCCCATCTTTCGAAGCTACTTGGCTCATCACTCACCTTTACCGCGCCAATATATTGGAGATAGCATGGCGATTACTGTTGCCACAAATCCTGCGATGGCATCATGGGAGCGTTACCGGCCAAGGTGTGGTTCATAGCTTCAAGATCTCGGCTGCGTTACCGGAACAGACCCGCGCCCGCTCAGCCTCGCTCAGCGCCGCGCCCATGATCCAGGAGGTTGCAATCTTCGCGTCTTCAAACGGATAGTCGATCGAAAACATCACACTGCCTGGGCCAAGGGCATCCAGTGAGCAGCGCAGAGCGGCGTCCGAGCACACGCCCGCTGTCGTGATCCGGATATTATCGCGAACATATTCAGAAGGCTTCTTATCGAGCTTGTAGGCCGTGTTGCTAATCGGCAATCGACTATCCAAACGCCATAATTGGATCGGCAAAGTCTCTCCCATGTGACCGAGGATAATACGAGCGCCAGGATAACGGTCGAAGGTTCCGCTAAAGGCGAGCCGCATGGCATGGCTGCAGGTCTCGACTGCCCAACTCCAAACCGGTCCCCACATTTCGGGATGTTCGGAATACATATAGGCCTTGTCAGGCGGATTGGCCGGATGTATGTATATTGGCGTCCCCAGTGCCTCGACCCGTTCCCAAAAGACGTCATATCGGCGATTGTCAAGGTAGATGCCGTTCGTCTCGCCGTTAATGAGCGCACCTTTAAAGCCGAGGTGGTGCACACAGCGCTCTAATTCGTCCGCCGCTCTTTTCGGGTCCTGCAAGGCGAGATGGGCGAAGCCACCATAGCGATCTGGCCGTTTCTGCACCTCCTTTGCCAAGCTGTCATTGCACTGCTCGGCCAGCCGTGTGGCCTTTGCGATATCGGGCTCGATCTGAACCCCTGGACCCGCTAGCGAAAGAACGACGAAGTCAACGCCACTCTCGTCCATCACCTTTAAACGTCCTTCACCGAAGTCGGACATGATCGGAATAGATCGAGTATATAGATCAGTAAGTATGTTTTGTTTAGAATCTGCAAAATAGTCCACGAAGTCGGGAAACATGAAGTGCTCCTCAAGTGCCACGAGCCTAGGCCTTGAGGCGCGACCGGCAGTCTCGCTCGCGGTGTCGGCCCTTGAAGCATTCACAGAGGGCGGACCCTGTACCTGCGCGAAGGCCTGCTCACCTATTGCCATGGCCATCCCGGCCAAAGGTATGGCTCTGAGTAACGCTCTTTTTGGGACTGGTTCTTTGGTCATTGGAATCTCCTATGCGTGTTCAGCAGCGGGCTCTTAGCCTTTTCGCCAATCTGTGGCGCAAGACGGTTTAATTGTGACGCCAAGGGGCGGTGCGGTTGAATGGAGAAGGATGCGTACTCAACGTTCGGCATAAAGCTCAAGGGACCGACGACCAGGTCCGCCTCGACTGTCCCTCCGTCAACAAGGGGCAAGCGGCGAACGTATCTCAACGTATCGCCTTCCAGGCGCTTCGCGGGCGCGCCAAAGCGCAAGTCGAAACCGTGTGCACGTCGCAATGAGGCCACGATGCGACCGACGACACATCCGAGCGCTCCAGTGAGCGGCGCCTCGCTGTGTTTGACCAACGACACCGGCACGTCGAGGTCGCAGCTAGCATATGCGATTGCTGAACTAGTGACATCGTGTGTCACAACACCGCAATTGACGTACGCTTGGAAGCAACTCAGGTCGACTGCAATCTGCATTGGTAACTTCCTTCACCCTCCCCGAACATAACATCGCATGAGCGCAGGCCGCTTCGTTGCCGTCAGTCAGCTATCGCGCCCAAACAGGCCCTGCATAAGACAAGAGCTTCCCTCGTGTAGTCCACTCGCATTTGGCGAACGGAGGTCATCTTGGTGCTTGCCTCGCATCTCATTGAAAATGATTGCAAAAAAGTGAGTTAGGCCTGGCCTAAGCTGACCCTGTCGTCGATCCTCGAAGCGTTGGCTCAGGTTTTGGGCGCTGAAGTCGTAGGGGATCACTGGGGGAGACAACAACCTGGAGCAGCCTACTTGCCTGTCTCGAGTTGATTAGCCTTGCTGATGCCTGACCACGAGGGTGGCGGGCGTGATGCAGTGGACGGTGCGGCTGGAAACAAGAACGAGCGCGGGGGCGGTGACGAGTGACCATCGCCCACAACGTTGGCTTTTTCGCAGATATGATGGACGGCCTGCAGCGGCATCGATGTGCCAAGGTGCGGGTCGTGAGAACTGGCAGAAGGGAGCCATCTGTGATCAGCGTCACCATGATGATCAGGCTTGATCCGGCCAAGTCCAGTCTTCCAGGTTCACGCGGTGGACGGCGCAGGGCAGGCTGTGATCCGACGTAAGCTGCACAAGGATCCGTCGGGAGTGTCAAAAACTTGGGACAGCCCGCTTGCCGGTTTCGGGTTGATCAGCCTGGTTGATGCCTGACCACGAGCGCGGCAGGCCTTGTGCATTGGACGGTGCGGCTAGAGGAAACGACAAGCGCGGGGGAGGTGAAGACGATAGAGCTGGTGACGATCAGCCGGCCGGGGGTGGTCAGCACGCTGGCGGAGGTTGGCCTCATGCTCGACGAGTCCAAGGCGCTGTTGGCCAAGCTGCAGGCGAGCATGCTGTGCGGGCAGGTGGCGGCGTATGCGGCCCACCACCGGGCTTGTGCGGCCTGCGGGGCGCTGCAGTCCCTCAAGGAGCGGCGCACGCGCCGGCTGCAGACCCTGTTCGGCACGGTCGAGGCGGAAGCACCGCGGTTCAAGCTGTGTCGCTGCCGCCAGTCCGCGCCCATGGCGGAGGTGACGGTCGCGCTGGTCTGCGCGCTGCTGGCGGCCAGCTGCACGCCGGAGGCGGAGCGGGTGCAGGCCGAGTTGGGCGCGCACTTCGTTCAGGGATGGTGAACGCATTCTGGATGCTTTGCTGCCGGCTTTGCCGGCGAATTACGAGAGCGTGCGCACCCGCACCCATGCCGTTGCTCTGCAGTTCGAGGCGGACAACCGGCAAGCCGCCGTAAAGGCCACGGCTGTCCCATACAAGCCGGACAAGGCCGCTGCGACGGACGCGAGCCGGCCGGTCGTCTTGCTCGCTGGCGCCTACATCCGTGCGGTGCCCGGTCACCAGGTCCGCACCTTCGAGGCGATCTGCGGCAAGGTGGAGCATGAGGGCCATCCCGCCCGACGCTTCGCCTTGGTGCGCAGCGTGGCCGAGCAGCCCGGCGTATTGCTGCGCGCAGCGCTGCTCAATCAGGGCTGGCGGGACGGCGACGCGGTCACCGCGATCAGCGATGGCGACCCCGCGCTGCCGGCCTTGGTGCGCTCGGCCACGGGTGGCACGATGGAGCTGATCCTCGACTGGTTCCATCTCTCGATGCGCGTGCACCATGTCGAGCAGGTCATGGAAGGCCTGTGCGCCCTCAAGCCGCCGCTCCTCGTCCTGCCCGACCAGACTCGGATCGACGTGGAACGACTGCGGCACCTGCTCTGGAACGGGTATCACGAGAAGGCGTGCGAGGCCCTGGTCCGGATCACGGGCTGGGCCAAGGACGCCAGCGTGCTGGACGACCCCGCAATGAGAACGGGGGCAAGGCGCCTGGTCACGCGTTGCACAGAGCTGCAGGCCTACATCGAGACCAACGAGGGCGCGCCGGTCGACTACGGCCAGCGCCAACGGGCTGGCAAGCCGATCTCGACCTCGCGGGCCGAGGGCACCGTCAACCAGCTGGTGAGTGCCCGCATGAACAAGCGTCAGCAGATACGCTGGTCCCCTCGAGGCACTCATCGTGTGCTTCAGGTTAGGGCGGCGGTGCTGGACGGGCGGTTTCGCCACCCAGCATTCCAGCTCGCAGCGTAGCGCCCCAGGTTTTTGGCACTCCCTATGACTTCCTCGGACTCTTGGGTGAAGGTCGTAGGGCGAAGACCATCAGGCACAAAGCATCTTCGAGCTTGCGGCTTCTGAGCAGCGGAGAGCCGTCTATGCTGGCTGTCCGCAGGACGCCAAGGATGGCATGGGTCAGGACATACGCGTGCGTTTTGTTCAGCGATACCGGCCTATCTGAACCTGCACTGTCCCAACATCGGGCGAGGACTTCGGCAAACTCGTCCGGGAGCTTTGGCTGACGTTCCTCGCTTTTGATGGTCTCTATCAGATGGAACTGACGCTTTGCCCCGCTTCGGCGAGCATAGGAGTGTATCAGGACCCGCATGAACTCCCGTGTGGGGTCGATCGGGCCCGACGGGTTGATCCGCCCCACAAACGCTCTCATGCTCTCTGCAATGCGCTGCCGCTCCTCCTCGGCAAGCGCGAGCAGGATCGCATCGCGGTTTGGGAAATATTGGTAGAGAGTGCCGATCGACACGCCAGCGCGCTCCGCCACGAGTTTGGTGGTCAAGGTTAGCTCGCCTTCAGCAGCCAAAATCTGAGTCGCGGCTTCAAGTATTGCCGATACCGTGACCTTCGAACGTGCCTGCAACGGTCTTTTACGAGGTTTATCAATAGGTTCTGGATCAAGTACCACAACAATCTCCGGGTGCTGAATGCGAGTGGACAACGTGAGAGAAACTCATAATCTTGCCTTCTTGTATGTCGGAACGATGATCGCGTGATCAATACGAGATTTGCTCAACTACACAAGTAGAGAGTTTACCTGTAAGCCGCAAAGGACGAGGTTGATGGTGCGAGTCTCCGTTGATCTAAATCGCTGCCAAGCATATGCCCAATGCTGCTTCCTGGCGCCCGAAGTATTTGAGCTGCGTGGACAGGAGGTCTTGCTATACAAGCCTCAGTCCGATGCAGAGCAATTGCAGCGCGTGCTGCGCTCTTCCGCCGCTTGTCCTGTCCAGGCCATATCCGTCGAAGATGCAAATCCTAGAGAAGCCGCATCGGACGATGTCGGATGATTGGGGACCTTGACCGGATCGTCATCGTCGGCGCATCGCTGGCTGGGTTGCGCTCGGCCGAGGCTCTCAGGGACGGCGGCTTCAGGGGAACCCTGGTCCTGGTCGGCGAGGAGGCTCATCTGCCCTACGACCGGCCGCCCCTGTCAAAGCAGGTCGCTATCGGCATGGTGCCTGCCGACCAGACCACGCTGCCGCACATGAACCAGTTGGATGCCGAGTGGCGGCTTGGGGTCAAGGCGACCGGGCTTGACCTCACCGCACAGCAGGTCTTGCTTGCCGATGGGGAGCGCGTTGCCTTTGACCGCTTGCTGATCGCGACCGGAACGCGGGCGCGGCCGTGGCCGTCTTCGCAAGAGGGCGCGCTGCATGGGGTGCTCACGTTGCGGACTTGCGAGGACGCGGCGACGCTCAGGCTGGCCCTTGCCGCGCGGCCGGGGCGCGTCATCGTAATTGGCGGCGGCTTCACCGGCTCGGAAATCGCTTCGGCCTGCTGTGAACTTGGCATTCCTGTCACGCTGGTCGAGCACAACGAGACGCCGCTTGCCGGTGCGCTCGGATGCGTCGTCGGCCGTGCCGCGGCCTCGCTGCAACGCGCCCACGGCGTCGATCTGCGGTGCGGAACGTCGGTGCTGCGCCTTGAGGGCGACGCCTTGCAGCACGTTCGCCGCGTTTACCTGGCGGATGGTGAGGAGATCGAGGCCGACTTGGTGGTTGTTGCCCTAGGCTCCCTGCCGAATGTCGAGTGGTTGGAGGGGTCGGGTCTGGCGGTGAGTCCCCGCGGCGTCGCCTGCGATCCCGGCTGCCGCGCCTACGACCGCTATGGCATGGCGATGGACGACATCTACGTTGCCGGCGACGCGGCCCGCTTCCCGCACCCGCTGTTCAACTTCGAGTTCATGACCTTGGAACACTGGGGCAATGCCGTGGGCGGCGCGAGGGTCGCAGCCCACAACATGCTCGCCGGCCGGGGGCAGCGGCGTGCCCATATCGCCGTGCCTGAATTCTGGTCGAGCCAATTCGACATGAGCATCAAGTCTGTCGGCGTCCCCACGGCGGCTGACCAGGTGATGTTCGCACAAGGCTCGCCGGAACGGGGGAGGTTCGTGGCGCTGTATGGCAAGAAGGGTCGGCTCGTCGCCGCCGTGGGCTTCGACCACGGCAGGTGGCTGCAGCATTACGAGGCGCTGATCGAGGCGGGAGCGGACTTTCCGTGCCCGCTCGGCATGGACGCGCCATCTGATGCAACGCCGGTTCCCGCCGAGTTCCCGCGCCCGTCCCGTGGGGGCCTGCAGGCCTATATCACCCTGAGCGGCCACTTGCCGGACGACCGGGAAACGACATTACACCTGGCGCATGACCAGCCGGTCCATCCTCAAAGCGCGGAGCGTCATCCATGAACGACGCATGTCCATTCCTGCAAGCGACCGAGCCCGAGAACCGGCCCGATCCGTATCCATTCTATGCCGACTTGCCGGACGCCCCGGTTCGGCTCGACGATGGCCGCTACGTGGTGAGCGGCTATCGCCAGGTGCTGGGGCTGCTGCACGACCCAAGGCTGAGCTCGGCAGGGGAGAAGCATGGCGACGGGTCCGGCAGGAGCAAGCGGCTCGACCTGCTGCGGATTGATCCGCCCGACCATGACCGGCTGCGGCGCATCCTAATGCGCCAGTTCGGCCCCCCGCACCGCTCCCACCTGATTTGCGATCTCGAGGGCGAGATCACGGAGACGGTGCATGCGCTTATCGATGCACTGGAAGGCAAGCCGGAGGCCGACTTGGTCGATGGCTTCGCCCATCCGCTGCCACTCACGACCATACGCAAGCTGCTCAACATCCCGCAATCCGATGAGGCGCGCTTCCGGGGTTGGGTCAGCACCATCGTCAGCGCCTCTGGCATGGTGGAGCCATCCCCGGCAGCGGGAAAGGCATTCCAGGAGCTTAGCGGATATCTGGCCGAGATTGCGAACGGGCGCCGCGGGAAGCCTGGAGACGACATGCTGACCGGCTTGGTCAACGATGACGGTCCCGAAGGCAAGCTGCCAGACGCAAGCATCGGACCGATGGCTGGCCTGCTGCTGATCGCCGGGCACGAGACGACCGTCAACTTGATCGCCAATGGCATACTCACACTGCTGAGACACCCGGAGGAGATTACGTTCATGCGAGACGATCCGGGCCGCGCGGTCCGGATCGTGGAGGAGTTGCTGCGGTTCGAGCCACCTGTTCAATTCATCCAGAGCCGGGTCGCCCTGAGCGACGTGGAACTGGGAGGTGTCAACATTCCCGCCGGCAGCACGATCGTGCTTGTGCTGGCGGCCGCAAACCGCGATCCCACCCGGTTCGACCGAGCCGAGTGCTTCGACCCTGATCGGGGCGACAACCAGCACCTTGGCTTCGGCAGCGGCGTGCACAGCTGCTTCGGAGCACCCCTGGCCCGATTAGAGGCCCAGGTTGCGCTCAGGCTGATCTTCGAGCGGCTCATCAAGCCCAGGCTTGCCGCAGTGCCTCCTTACCGGCCCAGCCCATTGCTGCGTGGACCAAGCGAGCTTGTAATTGCATTTGATGGCATACGCTCGCGACCCGAAGTTTGAGTTTCAGCGACAAGGGCATAAGGCGAGGCCGCAGCAACCCGTCGACACCAGCAGCAGTCGAAAGCCGGGTTTCGTAGACACGACCAGCTATCGCCATTGATCAGCTTAACCGAGAAAGGATTCAGCTATGTCCATAAACCTTACAGCTTGCGCGGCAGCTCTAGCGCTACTCGTCGCGGGGTCCCCGGCGTCAGCGATCGGTTATGTTAGCTTGCCTGAAGTGGGCAGCCGACCAGCGGCGACACTGGTGCTCGGCTTCTGCGGCATCGGTTACCATCGCGATGCGAATGGCGCCTGCGTTCGCAACGGCGTGATACGAAGGGCACTTGCCCAACCTCAGCCTACCGTCGCCCAGCCGTTGGCTTGTCCTCCGAACACCTACCTCGCCACTTCCGGTCGCGCCTGCCTGCCAAGAGAGTAAGGCAGAGCGGATCGGACATGGTGCGGCATGGTTAGGGCGGTCTCGCCTGGCATATGCGCCAGCGATTCACGCCGACTGCGCATGTTGGTAGCCGCAAACAGCCGGTCTGACGTGATTTCAGGAAGCCCAGGAGCCTATATCTGTTTCTGGAGCTGCCTGGATTGCACGTAAGGCAGGCTGCAACTCGCCGATGAGGTGATGTCGATGACTTACAACGTGAGTTGGGCGGCAGATCGTGAGAGCATTCCCCGATGAGACTACTATTGGCGCTTTCTCCGTTCCTGATCTTCATCGCGCTCGATCGATTGGTCAGCGTCGAGGCTGGCCTGTTCGCCGCTGTGGGCACCTCGGCCGTCTTGCTGCTGATTGACTCCTTTCTGCGGCGAAAGCGCGCCAAGATATTGGAGGTTGGCACGTTGGTGCTCTTTAGCGTCCTGGCAGCCTACGTGAGCTTATCCGGAGTCCAGTGGTCCATCGCCAGCATCAGGTTGGCTGTGGACAGCGGTTTGCTACTGATTGTGGTGGGGTCCATGCTTATCGGCCAGCCATTTACAATACAATATGCTCGTGAGAGTCTACCGCCTCAGATGTGGCGCGACCCAGATGTCATCGGTGCCAACTATGTCCTGACAATTGCCTGGGCTGTAGCATTTGCTGTGATGGTCGCAGTTGACGTGGCTTGGGTTCTGGTGCCAGGATTTTCGCCTACAGTTGTCCTCGTAGTATCCTGCGTCGCTCTGTTCGGCGCATTGCGATTTCCACGCTGGTATGGCCGTACTCCTGGGTCCGACCAACCGAGCACGCAAGCAACTTGTGTCCCGACGAGTGTCTTCTCAAACAAACAATCGACAAGGGACACATGATCGTCACCGCTTCGAACTTGGCAAAACGTAACTCAAGCGCGCTCATGATGGGCACCAGCCTTGCCCGCCGTCAATTTCGGATGTGAATGCAGAACGCAGTTCGACTGCCAATAGGAAGGTCTGGCCGCGGCGCAAAGCCTTTGTTAGCGTCGGCCGGAAACACATTGCTTGCCGCTGCTGGCTGTGCCAGGCAGATGCTGATCAGCAACAGAGGACGATGATGGAGAGCCAGGAACCTTTGGCCATTGCAAGCATGAGCCAGATACACCTCGCATTCATCGGCAGCGGCGCATGCATCATCTCGGCCGAGACCTCGCGACCGGTGTCTGTTGGTTGGAAATCAAGGTGGTTGGGGCCACCACGGTTGAGGTGGAGAATGTGGTCTACCACTCATCAGATGTCGCGCAACTCTGCAGAGCTTACGCATAGGGCCGATGTGTATCTGCGGTCGGAAAAGCCAGCTGTAGCGATCTTTGCCCAAAGAACGGCGCAGACGTGGCCATACACCTTCGCGCAGGGCGTATGGGATTAATGCTCAACCTCGGTGGCCACGCGGTCGTCACAGCAATGCACAGACGGAACCCGGACATCGTGATCTCACGGGCGACATTGGCTTCTGAGGCTACGACACGCTGCTCATTCCTTCCCGCTTCGATCGGACGTCGCATGACCTACGCCTTGTTGGTTTTCGCCGGCACGCTTCTGTGCAACTGCATTCCGCACTTGGCTGCGGGGTTGCAGGGGGTTTCGTTCCCAACCCCGTTTGCCAAGCCGCGCGGCATTGGCAAGTCATCCCCCCTCATGAACTTCGTCTGGGGTGCTTTCAATCTTATCGTCGGAACCGTGATAACTTCGAGGTGCCTGACTCTTCAAGGCCCGGGTCTAGGCTTCCTTGCACTGATGACCGGCTTCCTGGCAGCTGGCGCTTATGTCTCTCTGCATTTCAGCAAGGTTCGTCGCGACGGCTAAGATCCACCCCTTCGGGGCACGGGAGTGTCCAGAGATTGGGGGTACGGAGACGGAAGCGATATGAGCGGCCGGGCCGCTGCCGGCCGGGAGATCATGGATGGGGTTGGTATTGCGGCTGATCGAAACCCGCACGGACGGCAAGACGTGCAACGTCGACGTGCTGGAGATCAGCCGACCCGGCGACCTTCGTGACATCGCGAACCTGGGGCTGACGCTGCCGGAAGCCAAGCAGCTACTGGCCCGGGTCCAGCATGAGGTGGTCGCCGTGCAGGCCCGCGACCATGCGGCGCTGCGGCCGGACTGCGTGAGCTGCGGCGGGAGGTGCCATGTCAAGGACTGGCGCTCCGTATCCGTCCGGCGGGCACCGCCTGGCATCTGTGACCCTGGCTGGTGATCTTAGC
>CAXTGN010000041.1:7257-17420 GCA_964243455.1 uncultured Acidobacteriaceae bacterium | reverse complement strand
GTCCCTCTCAGCTCCGTGATGCGGTACGTTCCCTCCACCATGCCCCTGGCTGTGAACCACACCGGCCTTTTTCCTTCCACCACGGTCTCCTTCAATCTGGCACCCAATGTGTCCCTCAGCCAAGCGACGCAGAAGATCCAGGAACTTCAGCAGGACATGGGCGTTCCGGCCTCCGTGCATGGCCAGTTCTCGGGCACCCTCCAGGCCTTCAAGCAATCCCTCTCCACAGAGCCTTTTCTCGTTCTCGCCGCCATCGTGGCCGTCTATATCGTTCTTGGCGTCTTATACGAGAGCCTGATCCATCCTCTGACGATTCTTTCCACGCTTCCGCCCGCCTCCCTGGGCGCGGTCCTCGCGCTGATCGTCACCCACACCGATCTCAACGTGATGTCGATCATCGGCATCGTTCTGCTGATCGGGATCGTCAAGAAGAACGGCATTATGGTGATCGACTTCGCTTTGAACGCCGAGCGCACGGAAGGCAAGAACACCCGGGACTCCATCTTTGAGGCGTCCATCCTGCGCTTTCGCCCCATCCTGATGACCACGGTCGCCGCCCTGTTCGGCGCGGTGCCGCTGGCTGCAGGCACGGGCATGGGGTCTGAGCTCCGTCGCCCCCTGGGCATCTCCATCATTGGCGGCCTGATCGTCAGTCAGGCGCTCACCCTCTACACAACCCCCGTGATCTATCTCTTCATGGATCGCCTCCGTCTCAGGTTCCTGGGCGAAGATCACGGCCCGGTCGCCGATCCCACCCAGGTCCCTGCCTGACCAGAAACTCAAGTCCTATGTCTATTCTTCGAATTCGCCTTTTAAGTTGTCATCCCCGCAGGGGATCTGCGGTTGCCTCCCAGCGTCAGCGACTCCTTGGGCTCGCAACGACCGCCTTGCTTACCCTCCTCTCCGGTTGCCGCGTCGGTCCCAAGTACGTCCAACCCACCGCGCCCGCGCCTCCGGCCTTCAAGGAAGGCGCACCCGAGCAATACACCAACGTCTCGCCTGGCACGTGGCGTCCGGCCAACCCGCAGGATGCCGTTATCAAGGGCAAGTGGTGGGAGGTGTTTCACGAGCCTGAACTCAACGCGCTTGAAGAGCAGCTCGACATCAACAACCAGAACATCGCTGCTTATTTCCAGAACTTTATGGCCTCGCGAGCCATCGTGCGCGAAAATCGGTCGCAGCTCTTCCCCACACTCACCGTTGCCCCGGAGTACCAGCGCACCAAGTCCTCCAGCGCTCTCCGCGGCTTCGGCACCAGCTCTGCCGGTGGCGTCGGGACGACCGGCGGCACTGGCACCAGCACCGGTGGCTCTTCGACAACGGCGTCGACCGGAGGCACGTATACCGACCTCAGCCTACCCATCGACGTCTCCTGGGAACCCGATCTTTGGGGCCGGATCCGCAACCAGATCCGCGAATACCAGTACGCCGCACAAGTCTCCGCAGCCGACCTCGAAAATGAGCGCCTCACCGAACAGGCCACCCTTGCCGAGTACTACTTCCAGCTTCGGGGACAGGATGAGCTCCAGGATCTGTACAACAAGACCACCGCGGCCTACCAGCAGTCCCTGGAGTTGACCCGCGCCCTGGTGGAAACTGGCATCGACAGCCCTGAAGCAACGGCTCAGGCTGAGGTCACACTCCAGGGTGCGCAGGAGGCCGGTGCAGGCATTGCCAGCAACCGAGCTATTTACGAGCACGCCATCGCCACCCTGATCGGGAAACCCGCCCCCCAGTTCTCCATGCCCGTCCGTGGTCTCACAACCCCGGTCCCGGCCATTCCCGTCGGTGTCCCTTCTGAGTTGCTTCAGCGCCGCCCGGATATCGCCGCCGCCGAACGCACGCTCGCCGAAGCCAATGCCCTGATCGGTGTGGAAAAGGCAGCCTACTACCCAACCCTCTCGCTCACGGGCCGTGGCGGTCTCGAGTCGTCCAGCATCACCAGTCTCTTTTCGCTGCCTGCCCTGGTCTGGTCTGCGGGCGGCACCGCCACGCAAACCATCTTCGATGCGGGCCTCCGCAAGGCCACAGTGGCGCAGTACACCGCTCAGTACAACGCCGATGTCGCCACCTATCGCGAGACAGTCCTGACAGCCTTCCAGCAGGTCGAGGACTACA
Organism: uncultured Acidobacteriaceae bacterium; assembly: GCA_964243455.1. GTDB lineage: Bacteria > Acidobacteriota > Terriglobia > Terriglobales > Acidobacteriaceae > Granulicella. Next base: position 15,302 of record CAXTGN010000041.1, on the reverse strand, counting down.
TTGCCACCATCCGGGTCTCCTCCGACCAGATCACCCGCGAAGGCCTCGCCGTCGACTCAGCGCAGCGCTACCTCAACATCGCCACCGACCGCTACCGCACTGGCCTTGACCCCTACCTGAACGTCATCACCGCCCAGACCACGCTGCTCACCAATCAGCAAACCCAGGTCACTCTGCGGGTCAACGAAATGACCGCAGCTGTCGAACTTATCCAGGCCCTCGGCGGCGGCTGGAACACAACCCAGCTTCCCGCAGCCGCCACGGTCACCGGAACAGGGGCAGAGCGGCAGGCAGCCAACACACCTTAGGGTGTCGCCGCTTCTTGTCTGTCGTCCCGAAGGGGATCTGCGGTGCTGGGTGCCAACTGAGGTGGCCAACCTCCTGCTGTTTTCCTCCCGCAGAGATGCGCTGTTGCCTTGCCTTTTTCATTCCGCCCTGAGCGAAGCCAAACGGGATGGGAACTGTTACCGCTCGAGCTTCAAGGTTGTCCTCCCGCAAGGGACCGCTGTTGCCCTGCTCCAAACATCACGCCACCGAGGTTGCGTGTTTTATCCTCGCCCTCGCCTACAATATGGCCAGACGCATCCAGTCATCCCCAACTCTCGGCAAAATCTTCGATCCGGACCTAAGTTCCGTGTTTCGAAGATCTTGCACGAAAAAGGGGGTGGTACCCCCTGAGTCCTGATCATGAGCCCAACCGCCAAACCCGCCGAAGAGCTCATCTCGGTCCGGACCACCGAGGACTCCTACAACGTGGAGATCGGTGCCGGTCTGCTCCCGCACATCGGCAGTCGCCTTGATGCCCTCCTGGACGGTCGCCTGAGCTCCGGCAAGCTGCGCACCTTTGTCGTCACATCCCCCGATCTGGGGACGCTGTGGGGAGAGCCACTGCTCGGTGGCTTCGGGCACCGCCCCACCGTCCTCCACATTCCCGCGGGGGAACAGCACAAGCGATTGCCCACCATCGAACGCCTGGCCGAGGAGCTCGCCGAGCATGGTGCGGATCGCGACAGCCTCCTGCTTGCCCTGGGCGGCGGCGTGATCGGTGACCTCACCGGCTTCCTCGCCGCGGTCTACATGCGCGGCGTCCGCTACGTGCAGGTCCCCACCACACTGCTGGCGCAGGTAGACAGCTCAGTCGGCGGCAAGACCGGCGCCAACCTCGTCGCCGGCAAGAACCTCGTCGGCGCCTTCCACCATCCGCTCGCCGTCTACGCCGACGTCGGCACCCTGGCGACCCTGCCCGCCCGCGAACTTCGCGCCGGCCTGCAGGAAGCCGTCAAGTCCGCCATCATCCGCGATGCGGAGCTCTTCCGCTTCCTCGACGTAAGCCAGGAAGTCATCCTCCACGGCAACCCGGAAGCTCTCGCCCACGTCGTCGCCGCCTGCGTGCGCATCAAGGCAGAGGTCGTTGGGGCCGATGAGCGCGAGGGGGATCTGCGCCTGATCCTCAACTTCGGCCACACCCTCGGCCACGCCATCGAAGCCGCCACCGGCTACAAGCAGCTCCTCCACGGAGAAGCCGTCGCCTGGGGCATGCTCGCCGCCACCGACATCGCCGAACAACGCGGGGCCGTAACACGCGAGCAAGCGAACCGCATTCACCGGCTCGTCCGCGCGTACGGTCCCCTCAAGCCGTTCACCACTGACTCACACGATCTGGTCGCGCTCACGGCGAAGGACAAGAAAAACCGCAGCGGCGTGCGTTCCTTTGTCCTCCCCGTCGGCATCGGCGACGCGACCGTAGCCCGCGACGTCACGGACGCCGAGTTGCTCGGAGCGGCCGCCACCGTCTGTCGAGAAGCCGCCACGGCATGACAGGCCCCGTGATCAACCCAGGTGCCCGCCCCACCGGCGAAACCACCGAAACCGCCGCCGCGAGCAGCGTCCAGTCGCTCTTCAACGCGATCGCACCCTCATACGACCGACTGAATCACCTGCTCTCCTTCGGCCTCGACCGCTTCTGGTGGCGCAGAACCGCCCGAGCCTTCGCCGCGGTCCTGGCGCGTCCCGAGGCGCGCATCCTTGACATCTGCTGCGGCACCGGCGACCAAACCGGCGCGCTTGTGACAAAGCGCCCGCAAGGATCCGATCCCATCGTCGGCCTCGACTTCAGCTCCGAGATGCTCTCCCGAGCCCACAAGAAGTATCCCGGCGCAGAAGTTCGGTGGATCGAGGGCGATGCCATGCACCTTCCCTTCCCGGACGCGAGCCTCGACCTTGTCACCGCCGCTTTCGGCTTCCGCAACCTGTCCAACTACGCCGAGGGATTGCGGGAGATCGCCCGCGTCCTGCGTCCGGGGGGCGAGATTGGCATCCTGGAGGCCAACCAGCCCACCGGACTGAATGCGCTGATCTATAACGCCTATTTTCATCGCGTCCTTCCCTTGGTGGGAGGGTGGATCTCCGGCCAGCCCGAGGCATACCGCTATCTACCGGCTTCCGTTCAGCGCTTCCCACGCCCACCCCAGATGCTCCGCATGCTGGCTGAGGCGGGTTTCGGGGACGCCCAATGGGATGGGTACATGTTCCATGCCGCCGGTCTTTACCGTGCGCGCAAGACAGATGGCAAACGCCGCACCGGCTCCATGTAATCTCGAAGGCGATGGCAGCTTCAGGCACGATTCACAATCACTCTGAGCGCAGTGCAGCGAAGTCAGCGGCCGCGCTCAATTCTGTGCTAGCTGCCTTCGGCATCACGCTCCTGAAACTTGTTACCGGGCTTCTGACCGGTTCGCTGGGCATGCTCAGCGAGGCCGCCCACTCCGGCATCGACCTTCTCGGCGCCACGCTCACCCTGTTTACCGTGCGCGTCTCCGATCGACCGGCGGACGAGGAGCACAACTATGGGCATGGCAAGCTCGAGAACGTTTCCGCCGGCGTCGAGATCCTGTTGATGGCTGCGTCGGCGCTCTGGGTGGCGTGGGAGGCCATACGACGCATCCTGCACCACTCCAGTCTGGCCCTGCACTTCTCGATCTGGCCGTTCCTGGTTCTGTTGCTCTCGATCGCCGTCGACGTCACTCGCTCGCGTACCCTGCGCCGTGTGGCGCGAGAGCAGCGCAGCGAAGCGCTGGCCGCCGATGCGGCCCACTTCAGTACCGATATCTGGTCGGCCTCCGCGGTGCTGGTCGGCCTGCTTGCCAGCTACGCTGGGCAGCGCTTCGGAAGTCCTGCTCTTCAGATGGCGGATGCTGTTGCCGCCCTGCTTGTCACCGTGATCATCCTCGGGGTTGCGGCCCAACTTGCCCGGCAGACACTGAACTCCCTGCTTGACGCCACGCCACCGGAGGTCCGCACACAGATCCGCAACGAGCTCGTGCGTGAACTACAGGCCATCCCGGATATCCTGAAAGCCGAACGCATCCGCGTACGCCGTTCCGGCTCTGATTATTTTGTGGACCTTTCCCTCTCACTTCCGAGAAACCTCACCTTTCAGCGTGCCGAACAGGTCACCTTCAAGGCAACAGAAACGGTGCAACACGCCCTGCCCGGGGCAGACGTTGTGATTCACACCGTGCCCATCGCCAGCCTGAGCGAGAGTATCTTTGAACGCATTCGCGCCGTAGCTGCCCAATCCAACCTCTCCGTCCACGACGTCAGCGTGCAGGACCGTGAGGGTCATCTGGCCGTCGAGCAGCACCTAGAGGTCCCGGAGACGATGTCGCTGCGGGACGCTCACGACGTCGTGACGCGCCTGTAGACCCAGGTCCGAGGCGAGGTACCCGGGATCGCCACGCTGCTCACCCATATCGAAAGCGAAGGGGAGACCATCGCGCCAAGCGCCGAAGTCGGCACACGGCCAACCTCGAAGTGCAGCTCAGAGAGGCGGCTCGCTCATTTCCTGAGATTCTCGATGTGCATGAGATCACGGTGACACGCGGACACGGTGGGGCTGCCCTTGCGGTCCAGGTGAACTGCCACTGCACTCTCGCCGACGATCTGCCCATGTCGCGGGTCCACGAGGTCATCACCGATCTTGAAAGCGAGTTCCGCCTGCAACATCCCAACGTTTCGCGCGTCCTGATCCATCCCGAACCGGCGACCGACAACCGGCGGTAGCCCCGTGTCCTCCTGGGCGCGGGATTTCTGGACCTGTATTCTGGGGACGCATGTTGCGTACCCTTCGCATCGTTTTCGGCGCTCTTACCATGTTTGCTGTCATGGTCCTGGCAGCCGGCATCACGCTTCGCCTGGCACTGCACGCCGGTGAGGTGTCTATCCCGACCCTTTCCGGGCTTACGGTCTCGGAGGCGTCCGATGCTGCCCTTCATGCCGGCCTCGACCTCAACATCCAAAACAAGTTCTATTCCACAACGGTTCCGGCGGGCCGCATTCTCTCGCAGGCACCCGCGCCTGGCTCCGAGGTCCGCAAGGGTTGGCAGGTACGTGTGACCGAGAGCCTGGGACCGCAACAGGTGACGATACCGGACGTGGTGAGCCAACCTGTTCGGCAGGCCACCATGGAGTTACGGCGCAACCAGCTGGATCTGGGCACCCAGGCACATCTGGACGCTCCTGGGGATCCCGATATGGTTCTTGCCCAGACACCGCCGCCCAACGCCGGTGTGGATCAACCCCGCGTCAACTTGCTGCTCAGCTCCCAGGCGGAAGACGCGTCTACGTCGTTCGTGATGCCGTCCTTTGTCGGCATGAGCTACACCAACGCCAACCACGCCGCCATCGCGCTTGGGCTCCGCGTCGCTACGATCGGCGGCATCCCAGCCGCTCCACCACCGGAGGCGGCACCTCCGGCTGCCTCCCCTGCACCCGGAGTACCGGGGGCTCTTGGCCAGCCCCAAACGACGTCTACGCCGCCACTGGCCCCGGTGACACCCGTCGGCCCCGTGCTGTCGCAATCCCCGGAGGCAGGTCATCGCGGCGGGCGCGGCGCGACCATTCGGCTCTACTTCAATCGTCCAAGCGCTCCTAGCCCGCAAAATACGCAGGTCGTGGTTCCGGGCGGAACGGTTCAGCCGACGGCCGGCCATCCTTAAAGCACATGCGGCAGAGATGCCGCTAGACGCGTTCGATCACGGCCGCATAGAAGCCATCTCCCTCGAAGGCCACACCTGGCAGCGTTCGCAGGGAGTCTTTTCGCACCCAGCTGTGTCGTGATGCTTCATCCGACTGCAGCCTTCCAGCCTGGTGTAGGTTCTCCAGTGCGTCTGTAGCGTTCAACTTTTTCAAGCCAGCCTCGCGACACACCTCCTCCACAACGCCCTCGCACTCTTCCGGCTCAAGAGAGCAGGTCGAGTACACCAGACGTCCCCCTGGCGCGAGTCTCCGCACGGCTCCGCGCAGGATACGACTTTGTCGCTCGGCCTGACGGGGCAGATCTTCAGCCCGCAACCGATGCCGGATCTCTGGATTTCGCGCCAGCGTACCCGTCCCGCTGCAAGGCACGTCGCACAAGATGAGATCAAAGTCGCCGTATGCAGAAGGCAAGGCAGCAGCATCCGCCTGCTCGAGCCGAAGCACCCGACTCGGCAGTTCTCGCCCTACTCGCTCCGCAAGACGTTTCAGCCGCACCGGGCTCGTGTCGGTGGCAAGCATCTCGGCCTGGGGCAGGCGTCTGGCCAGCACGAGGGTTTTGCCACCCGGCGCAGCACAGCAGTCCCACACTCGTCGCGCTCCCGCTCCCGCGGCCGCCGCCAGTTCAGCGACCAACCGGGATCCCGCATCCATGGTCGGCAGACCGACGTCCTCCGCTTTTGGGACAAAAGTGCTGCCGCATCCTGGCTCCTTCTGATCGAAGCCACAGATTGCCTCTGCGGCTGGACGCCCATACTCCTTTACCCAACGCTCGACCAGCCATGTGGGATGACCAAGTCGCTCCGCTAACAACGAGGTCGACTCAACCATTGGCCTACGAGGGGCGGCAGCTGCTATCAGCTTGCGCAACACCGCATTCACCATGCCTGCCGCATGCTCATGACCCGCTGATCGCACCAGCTCGACGCTTTCGTTTAGGGCTGCATGGGCCGGGATGCGTTCCATGTGCAAAACCTGGAAGGCACCCATGCGCAAAGCGATAGCAACGACCTCAGGCAGCGTCGCTTCGGGCCGGCTCAGCAGCGGGCGGATGCGGGCATCGAGCGCGATTTGCCACCGAAGAACACCCAAGACGAGGGCCGTCGTCAGATCACGGTCCGCTTGCGACAGTCCGACCAGCCGCGGACCATGCAGCAGGTCGTCACTATGGGCCGAGGTTGTTCCTACGCGTTCCAGGATTTCGAACGTCGCAGCGCGTGCAGGGCTGATCGTTGCCACGTTCGGCTTGATTTTGGATGGCAGGGCAGCTTTCCCTCTTGGCGCCGGAATCCCCTTCGGCCTGCGCTGCTCACTCAAGTCGCTCGCCCGCCTTTAGTTGAAATCCCCTTGCGAACGCAGTGCCTGGCATGCGAGGTTTGCCTTCCAACTGCACCTCTTCCAACTCAAGCGCGGTGCCCTTCGCAGCTCCTGCCAGCAAGCTGTCTCCGCTGAAACGCAGTTCCCCCGGGCCTAAGCCGGCTACCGGAGGAGCCACCCGCATCCTGTGCACCAGAAAACGTTTCCTGCGGAACTCCGCGTAAGCGCCAGGCCAGGGGTAGAAACCCCGCCATCGGTCAAAGGCCTGCTGCGCTGTACGCTCCCCAAGCCGCATCAATCCGTCTTCCCGCGTCAGAATCGGCGCTGAGGTTGCGCGGGCGTGGTTTTGCAGGCTCGCCACCAGCGTACCCGCCTCCAACCCTGCGAGAGTTTCGTTCATGAGCCGGGCCCCAACGTCGGCCAGTAAGGGAAACAGCTCAGCACCCATTGTCTCCGGCCCAATCGGTACGCGGTGCTCCAGCAAGACATCGCCCGTGTCCAGGCCCGCGTCGAGACGCATGGTGGTGACCCCGGTTTCGTGTTCTCCGGTAGCTACAGCCCACTGAATCGGGGCGGCTCCGCGATATTTGGGCAGCAGAGATCCGTGTAAATTCAGGTTGCCGAACTTTGGCAACGCGAGCATCCAGTCCGGGATGATGCGCCCATACGCGACAACGAGGATAGCCTCGGGTGCGATCTCCACAAGCTGCGTCCGAAGCTCGTCGTTTCGCTTGATGCGCTCAGGCTGCAGCACCGGGAGGTTTCGCTGCAGGGCGAACCGCTTCACTGGCGGCTGCTGTAGCTCCATCCTGCGCCCTGCAGGGCGATCGGGCTGCGTCAGCACCAAAGCGATCTCATGCCCTGCCGCCAGTACCGCCTCCAGCGTCGGCACGGCGAAGTCCGGGGTGCCGCAGAACACCAATTTCACTGCGGGCCGCCTACCATTCGCCGAGCTTCTGCAGCTTACGAATGCGACGCAGCACAAGGTCCCGCTTCAGCCGGCTCAGGTGGTCGATAAAGAGCACACCATGCAGGTGATCGATCTCATGCTGGAAGGCGCGCGCGAGCAGTTCGTCTCCACCCCTTTCATACCACTGGCCGGTCGTATCCTGCGCACGCACAGTCACCGTTGCCGCTCGCTTTACCTTTTCGTGGATCTCCGGAAGGCTCAGGCACCCTTCCTCTTCGTATTGGGTCCCTTGCCGCTCAATGATGAGGGGATTAATCAGGACAATCCTTGCCTTGGCATCTTTCTTAAAGCTGGTATCGATTGTTGTGATCTGCTTCGCTACGCCAATCTGGGGCGCCGCGAGCCCGATGCCCTGCGCAACGTACATGCTTTCGAACATGTCCTCCACGAAGTCTGCCAGGGCCTCATCGAAGACCGTGACCGGCTCTGCTTTCCGCATCAAGACAGGATCCGGAAATTTCACCACCTCATAGATGCGCCGGGCGCTTGCTACTGCACTCTCCGCCATACTCACCTTCAAAAAGCTTTGATCTGCTGCCGGTACCCGTCGAAGTTTCGCTGCAGCTCTCGCAGCGAGTCTCCACCGAATTTTTCCAGAACCAACCTTGCCACGGTCAGCGACACCATGGCCTCGCCCGCGACCCCGGCGGCCGGCACCACGCACACATCCGACCGCTCATACGATGCCTTGGTCTCCTCACGGGTGGCAAACGAGACCGATCCC
>CAXTGN010000041.1:0-7247 GCA_964243455.1 uncultured Acidobacteriaceae bacterium | reverse complement strand
GGCGCAACGTGGAGATCGGCTTCAGGTACCCGCGCACGACGACATCCTCGCCGTTCGACATACCGCCCTCCACACCGCCGGCGTTGTTGCGTTCGCGCGTGAATCGGGTGAAACCAGCAGCTTGAAGGCTATCCGTCTTAACCTCGCCGTCAAGACCGGCATAGCTGATCGCATCGTGTACAGCAGAGCCCTGTGAGCTCGCTGCCGTAACACCCCGTCCTAGTTCCACCGCTTTCACCGCCTGCAGGCTCATCAGGGCCTGGGCCAGAAGACCATCCAGGCGTTCATCCCAGTTCACATGCGTGCCAACACCCGGCGGAAGCCCGTGGACGACGACCTCAAACACACCCCCCACCGTATCGCCCGTTCGGAGCGCCTTGTCCACCTCGGCCTTCATGCGGGCCTCAGTGACCTTATTGGCGCAGGCGAGCAAAACTTCAGGCCGTTCGCGGATTGACGCGATTTCGGACCAGGTTACGTCCCGCTCCAGTTCGACCGTGCCCACACGGGTAACGTGACTGGCAACCTCGATGCCCAGCTCGCGCAGGAGCATCTTGGCGAAGGCGCCACATGCGACGCGAGCCGCGGACTCGCGCGCGCTCGCCCTTTCCAGCACGTAGCGCGCATCGGCGAAGTCGTACTTGAGTGCACCGGATAGGTCCGCGTGTCCCGGACGGGGGCTTGCGACGGCCTTGTGCTTGGCTGGGTCGCCGGCGCCAACCGGGAGCAGGTCTTCCCAGTTCTTCCAGTCGCGGTTCTCGAGCGTCATTGCGATCGGCGACCCGATGGTTTTGCCGTGCCGTACACCGGAAAGCACGTGCGCGCGATCCTGTTCGATCCGCATGCGTCCACCGCGCCCATAGCCCTGCTGCCGGCGCCAGAGCTCGCGATCCAGGAACGCCTCATCGAACGGTACGCCTGCGGGAAGGCCGCTTACGAGCGCAACCAATGCCTCGCCATGGCTCTCACCGGCTGTAGAAAACCTGAGCATAAGCTCTTGATTATACGAGTCGGTTCTGCCCGGGCCAGTGCTCGATTCGTGGTGGACGGGCGGGCGGCTGCGAGTGTCCTTCCCTGTGCTCACTCAATCAGGCGGAGCGTAAAGGCCGGCATGTCCGCTTCCGGCCGGGGCTGCTCAGGTGCCGGGGGCTCGGCTTCCTCGAGGACCGTCTTCTCGATGTCAAACTGCCGAAGGTACCGGCCTGAATCGAAGAGGTTGCGCTCCATGGATCGGACCCACTCGGGGGGCTGCTCAACACCTCGCCCGGATGCCAGGGCCGAGGCAAACTCGCCGCGTAGCGTCTGGAACTTCGCCTCGAGGTCATCCAGCGCGCTGAGCAGAAGCGCTTCCGGTGTCATAGGGAGCTTTGGCGACCCGAACTCCAGCTTGCCGTGATGCGCGAGCAGCATGTGTTCCAGAAGCAGCCGCAGTGGCTCCGGGAAACTCTCGCTGGAGCTGACATTGGAGCCTCGCTCTTCCGCATTCAGCAGAGCGATCTGCTCGCCCAGCATCCGCTGCGCAATCGAGATGTGGCCGATCAGCTGTCCTTCCAGGGTGTAGTCGAAGGCGTTTCGCCAGCTCAGCTCCCGCACCTTGCCGATATCATGCAGGATGGCTCCTGCGACCAGGAGATCCGGGTCGACTTCGGGGTAGGAAGGAGCCACTGCCCGGCACACCCGAACCAGGTGCAGGACGTGCTCCAGCAGACCACCAAGCCACGCATGGTGCAGCCGTTTGGCCGCTGGCGCCGTGCGAAACGCAGGACCGATCTCCGGATCATCGAGGAAGCGCAGAACGAGACGCTGTAACCAGTCATTATGGAAGGCCGCAACATAGCCGCGGAGCTCGCCATCCATGTGGGCCACGTCGTACTGCGAGGCGGGCACGAAGTCCGCCTGCTCAACCTCGTCCTCCGCTGCCGGACGCATGCGGCTCAACGTGATCTGAAACTTACCGTTGTAGCGTGAGATCTGCCCCTGCACCTTGACAAAGCAACCCTCACTGCAACTGCGCAGGGCGTCGGCGAACTCCTCCCACATGCGGGCTTCCAGCTGGCCGGTCTTGTCGGCCAGAAGCAGGACGAGGTATTGGCCCCCGCCGCCCTTCTTCTCACGGACGCTCAGCGAGGCCAGGCTGAAGTAGCTCGTGACCAGTTCGTTTTCAAAGCGCGGAGCGTCCGCGACAAAGAAGCTCTTCATCGTTCCCCATCTCGGTGCGAGGCATCCTTCGAGGAGGCCCCGCACCTGTGGCTATTGCGGCTGGGGCACCGTGGTTGTCGGCGCATTCGGCTGTGTCCCAGTGACCGCGGGAATAGGCTGGCCTTGTGGAGGCGCATTCGCGGGCGCTGCACTGGCCGGAGGCAACGTGGTCTGATCCGAGGTGCCCGAGGCCGGACGTGTCGGGTTCCCGCTCGCGGCGGAGGTGCCCAAGGTGGAGTTCACCGATGGGTCCACCTCGGGCGTTGTCGGCCCGGTTGGCTTCGTCTTCTCCTGCAGTCTTTCTTTAGGCTGATCCTTCGGCCGCTTGGGCGCCTTTTGCTTCTTTGCCGGGGTGGCGGTGTCCTTCAATCCGAGCGGAGCTGCCTGCACCTTCTCTTCCGCGCTCTCCTCCGCTGTTGCCTTTACCGGACGCTTGGTGGACTTTACCTCGGCCTTCGCAAGCTTCGTTTCGGCTTTCTTCTCATCGGTAAAGGTTTGCCGGGAGGAAAATCGCGTCTTGTGATCGCTGGTGTCCGCCTGCGCTTCTAGCGGGTTGGGCGCTTCAGCGCCTGTTCCCGTGGAGATGCTGGTGACGGACTCCGTCGGGCCTGCAATCGCGGCTCCGGGGGCCTGGCCCGCTGAGGCGTCGCCCTTTCCTTCGGCCGCAGCCCCAAGGGACGGCACCACGGCCGTTGTTTCGGTGGATCCGTTGGGCAGAGCGTTGGTAGGGGCCTGCCCGTAGCGGACCTTTTCGCGCTTCACCTTTTTAGGCTTGTAGTTCACATTGCGCGCGCCGCCTGCGGGAGCTCCGCCCTGTGCCGCAGCTTTCGCTTGCTGCTTGGCGGCGACCTTCTCGCGAGCAGTTGCCAGCTCGCGTTCAGCCTTTTCGGCCTTTTCCTGCTCGGCCCGCTGCTTCTTGACAACCTTCTTCTTGATGGGTGGAGGGGTGTAGGTTGTGAAGCTTGTGCGGCTATCGGCCCCTCCGGACCCCACATCCAGGAAGCCCGGCTTGATCTCGACGTAGGCATCCTGCCTTGCCTGGGTCAGATAGGTGCGCAGCGCCGGTTGCAGCTGGCTCATGTAAAGCCCCTCCTGCACCTGGTTCTCTACCTCGTTCAGCGGCGGCGTGCCTGCATTTTGGTGGCTATCGACCTTCAGGATGACGAAGCCCTGACGCGTCCGAATCGGCGCCGTATACCCGTTGACCGGTAAACCGAAGGTGGCCTTCTCCAGCACGTCACCCAGCATCCCGCGCTTGAAATCGCCAAGATCGCCGCCGGCCGACGCCGTCGGACCGCCGGACAAGGCCTTCGCAACGTCGGCGAAGCTGGCTCCGCCCTTCAGCTTCGCCTCAGCCGCATCGGCCTTGGTCTGCGCATCGGCGATCTGCGCGTCGGTCGCGTTATCGGGAGTGGAGATCAGGATTTCGCTTAGGTGCACCTGTTCGGGCTGCTCGAAGTCCTTTTGGTGCTGCTGGTAGAACGCCTGCTCCTGACTGGGGGTGATGTTCAGGTGGCGTCCAACCTCATCGCGGACTACCTGCTGCGTGATGACCTGATTGCGGATGTTTTGCTTGAAGTCTTCATAGGAGACGCCTTGTTGGGTAGCGGCCTTCTCCAAAGACTCCATATCAGGCAGGTTCGCCTTCTTACGGATGTCATCCAGCTGCCGTGTAACTTCGGCGTCGCCCGTAATGCCCAACTCTTTGCCCTTAGAAAGCAGCAGCTGCTGATCAATCATGTCGCGCAGAAGCGTGTGCTGCTTGTCGGCCAGGTCCGAAGGAGACCAGTTGTCCTGCTTCGCTTCCCCGACGAGTCCCTCCTGCGCCCGTTCGAACTCCGTACGCGTGATCACCTGGTCATTGACCCGTGCGATCACGTCTTCTACCACCATTCCGTTTGTGGTGATTGGCTTGGCTGGGGGTAGTTCGGGGACCTGCGGGGTGTTGAATCCGCCCGTGGGTAAGGTAAAGTTTGGCCGTTGCGCGCCGCCTGGCTGAGCCGTGGTCTGAGCCGCGACCGGCATCGTTCCCCATCCGGCGGCAGTGGCCGCCGCAAACACCAGAGCGCCCGCGCGCCGTCCTAAGCTCATTCGCCCCATCCTGTTACTCGCAAGCCCCTTGATTGAAGTGCCCGTTTTCTGCTCACTCAAACGTTTAGACCGCCCGCAAGCGTAGCCGTCATCCGTCCCCTTATTCTACGCATCCAAGGTCTGCGGCGTCGCCTACAGGTAACGCCGCGAACAGGCCATGCGGGCGGCTTTCCCCCGGTGCTATACTCCGTCCAACTCACCAGGGCCGCGGTGTCTCTAAGGCCGGCCCGCCGAGGTTTCCCGTAACGATGGTCTCTCCCACACGCCGCGCCCTGTTTTCGGCCTCCGTTTTCCTTGCAGTCTGCGGTGTCGCCGGGTCCGTCATCGGCAACAAAGTCGCTGCTCAGTCCGCCTCCGACGAGTCCAGCCTGCGGGATTCCATGCACTCGTTCACCGATGTGTATGCGCTTGTAGAGGCGAACTATGCTGACAAGCTGAACACGGATAAGACCGATAAAGCCATCTACGACGGGGCAATCCCGGGCATGCTGCATGTGCTCGACCCGCACTCAAACTTCTACGATCCAAAGGCCTACGCGCAGATGCGTGAGGACCAGTCCGGCCATTATTACGGCGTCGGCATGTCGATCCAGCCCCGTAACAACAAGATCCTGGTGCTTACGCCGTTCGAAGGCACGCCCAGCTACAAAGCCGGCATCCGTCCAGGGGACGTCATTCTTTCTGTGGACGGCAAGTCGACGGAGAACATGGACTCGGCCGCGGTCGCATCGCTGCTGAAAGGCCCGCGGGGCACCCATGTCACCGTAACGATGGGCCGCGAAGGCGCGGCCAAACCCCTCACTTTTGACCTGGTCCGCGATGAGGTCAGCCGTCCCTCCGTGGATCTCGCCTTCATGGTGAAGCCCGGGATTGGTTATGTGCACATCTCCGGATTCATGGAGACTACCTCCCGCGAACTCCAGGACGCGCTCGACAAGTTCGGTCCCAACCTCCAGGGTTTGCTGGTGGACCTGCGGGGGAATCCAGGCGGCCTGCTCAATGAAGCAGTCGAGGTCTCCGACAAGTTTCTGCAAAAGGGCCAGATCGTGGTCTCGCAGCACGGCCGCGCCTTCCAGGATCAGCTTTATCGTGCGCCCAAGGGCTCTGACGCCAAGTACCCCGTCGTTGTTTTGGTCAATCGCAATACTGCATCCGCCGCAGAGATCGTTTCCGGTGCGCTCCAGGACCATGACCGCGCCCTGATCGTCGGAGAGACCACTTTCGGCAAGGGCCTTGTGCAGACCGTGTTCCCGATCTCAGAGAACACCGGCCTGGCGTTGACGACCTACCACTATTACACCCCATCAGGACGGCTGATCCAGCGCAACTATAACGGCGTGTCGCTGTACGACTACTATTACGTCCGCAATGACGCCGCGCCCGCGAACAACACCAATAAAGAGGTGAAGCTGACGGACTCCGGTCGCATCGTTTACGGCGGCGGAGGCATCACTCCCGATGAGAAGATCGCGGAGATCAAAGACAATCGCACCGAAGACACGCTGCTGCAGCATTACGAGTTTTCGGACTTCACCAAGCACTACCTCGCGACGCACACCGTCACCAAGGACATGACCGTTGATGACGCACTCCTGAGTGAGTTCAAGGGGTTCGTACGCGAACAGAAAATCGACATCTCGGATAAGGACTTCAACGACAACCTTGACTGGATCAAGACGTCGATCAAAGCCGAGTTGCTGACCTCTCAGTTCGGGCAGACGGAGGGCATGAAGGTTCGTGCGCAATGGGATCCGCAGGTCCAGAAGGCTCTGACCTATATGCCGGAGGCCCTGGCGCTTGAAGAGCACAAGCTCCCGAGTCAGGGAAAAGCGACGCAAACCGCTCAGGCCGTGAAATAAGCGTCACGCGAGCTGCAAAAGGTCGCACTTCGGTGCGGCCTTTGCATTGCTTGTAGGCTTGGGAAGCTGCGGAGACTTGAAGACGGGTTTTCTCGGCAAGATATCTTGGAGCGGGAGACCGGGATCGAACCGGCGACATTCAGCTTGGGAAGCTGACGTTCTGCCACTGAACTACTCCCGCCCTTTGTTTGGAGCAACTTCGGGCGATGAATCAGCTCACTATCCAAATTACTATTCTTGAGCCACTCTGCGACCAGAGAAGAACGGTCCGGACAAAGTGCCTTGGATAGTAAACATGCGCTGAAGTGAAACTAAATAAGTATCTCGCACACAAAACGATATGGCAATTCTTCCCTGTGCTCAAGCAACGTGGAACACCCAGACCGGCCACAGCGCTTATCGGGGGGCAGACCTTCTCCAGGGGCACGAAAGGTACCTTCTATGCGAAGTTGCGGGAGGGTGGAAACGGCGACGATGAGCCGGTCGGGAAAGCGTTCGGGAGGCGCTCGACGCGGCTCCTTGGCCACAAGCAATTGTCCACGACGGAGATCTATCTCGAAGCCGTTCGAGACGACGATCTGGAGAGACCACATCGAAATCTCCAGATTGCCGGACTGCTCACGATTGCATGTTACGCGCCTTGCCCCCGATAGTGTTGCGTCCGCTTCCACTTCGCCGGTAAGCCTGTTTTCGAAAGAGTCCTCAATGCAGGGCAAAGCGAATCCGGTGCGCCATGTGCCAAGCGCTCTTTTGCGTGATGCCCGGATCGCGGGCAATCTCGCAGGAACTGATGCCGTTTTCCAGTTCACAATGAGCCACATCGCAGGAAGCCACTTATCGAGACCCAGAGCGGAGTCCTCACAGCCGTAATGCACGGCTACAGCGATGGTGTCTTCTAGTCCATCCGGCCGCGGTCCCTGCGCTGACTATCGGGACGGCCACCCTTCACAATGTAGCCTTGAGGGTTGCACCGACAACGAGTTCTACATCGCGCCCGCCAAGCCGCACATTCATGCGCTGCTTGGCTACCCCGTGCTAACCGCGCTGGGACGCCTTACTTTCGCGCAGGGGGATTCCTTGACCGCGTCACCCACCTCG
>CAXTGN010000040.1:12333-17650 GCA_964243455.1 uncultured Acidobacteriaceae bacterium | reverse complement strand
GCCTGGTACAGCAGCACGGGCTTGGGCGTGGAGCTGATCCATTCCTCGGCGCGGATCACGTCGGTGATCTGCATCAGGTGATCGTCAACGACATTCGCAAGGTGGTACGTCGGGTAGCCGTCCGACTTCATGAGTACCTGGTCGTCCACATTCGCGTGGTCGAAGGTGACATCGCCGCGCAGTTCGTCGCGGAAGGTCGTGGAGCCTTCACTCGGCACCTTAAGGCGCACGGTGAAAGGCTTCTCGGCGGCCAGCGCTTCGGCCACCTCAGCCTCACTCATGCCTCGGGAGCGGCCGTTGTACTTGGGCGGCTGCTTGGCCGCGAGCTGCGCTTTGCGCTCGGCATCCAGCTCTTCGGGCGTCTCGAACGCGCGATAAGCATGGCCTGAGGCAAGCAGCTTTTCGGTGTACTTGCGGTAAATCTCGGTTCGCTCCGACTGGCGGTAGGGACCATAAGGGCCGCCGACATCCGGGCCTTCGTTCCACGTCAGGCCGATCCAGCGCAGTGCGTCAAAGATCATCTGCTCGGAGGTGGACACGAACCGGGTGCGGTCGGTGTCCTCGATGCGCAGCACAAAATTTCCGCCGCGTTGGGCGGCAAAGAGGTAGTTCAGCAGGCCGATATAGGCGGTGCCCACGTGAGGGTCGCCGGTGGGCGAGGGAGCGATGCGGACGCGGGTGGGGCGGCTGTGGGAAAGAGAGACTGGCGCGGAAGACATTGTCGAGGTCTATGGTAGCAGGATGACATGCCTGGTTTGACCAAGTTGGTCAAGGGTGGCTATGCTCTTTGGTGAGGTCTGCCATGACTCTGAATCTGTACGAGGCGAAGACGCAGCTATCGCAATTGGTGGAGAAGGCCGCGGCCGGGGAAGAAGTCATTATTGCCAAGGCAGGCAAACCGATGGTAAAGATGGTGCCTGTGGAGCCGGCGGAAAAGCCGAAGCGCAGACAGTTCGGGCAGAACATTCTGCGCGTGACTTACATCGCGGACGATTTCGACGCCCCAATGACGGATGAAGAGTTGGAGTTGTGGGGCTACTAGTGCGG
The DNA here is from genome assembly GCA_964243455.1 of uncultured Acidobacteriaceae bacterium. Lineage (GTDB taxonomy): Bacteria > Acidobacteriota > Terriglobia > Terriglobales > Acidobacteriaceae > Granulicella. Next base: position 16,603 of record CAXTGN010000040.1, on the reverse strand, counting down.
TATCTGCTGGATTCGCACATCTTTCTCTGGCTGGATGATCTGGATCGAATCCCCCCATCATTGCGGGAAGCGCTGAGCGACCAGGAGCACGAGCTCTACCTGAGCGTGGCGAGTATATGGGAATTAACGCTGAAGCGGGCCGCAGGGAAGCTGCACTTCACGGGTCCGTTTGCGGCCGCTGCGGACAGGTACAACATCGCGGTGCTGCCCGTCGGGGCCGAGCATGCGGCTGAGACAGACCAGCTCCCGCGATTTCCTAAGGACCCATTCGACCACATGCTGCTGGCGCAGGCGCGGGTCGAAGGACTCGTCTTAGTGACCCACGACAAGAACCTGGCGCGCTACGGTGTCCCTGTCTGGCTCGTCTGAGCGCCGGCATCGGCTCCAGCTCAGAGCTGTGAAGGAGGCGACGGCGGCGTGTAGTCCGCGGGTGACCGCTGGGGCGGATAGGCCTGGGGCGGGTACGCGGGTGGGTAGGGCAGACTGCCTGCGCCATAGCCGGGAGGCACCGGAACCACACGCCATTGGCTGAACGCCAGGATGCAGAGCACGATGATCGGCCCAAAAACGGGAAAGACGGCGATCAGTGCCAGCGGCCCGGCTAGGCCGGCCTTGGTGAAAATGCGCCAAAACAGGAAAATGAAGAAGGCGGCCACAACCAAGCCGAACAGGGCGAAGAAGATTCCCATGCTCGCGATGATGCCGGCTATTTGCTGCTGATTCTGTGGGTCCATGGAGGTCTCCGTGTGGAGACACTGTAGCGGAGCGGACGGTTAACGGCCACAAGAATCTGGTTGTGAGAGGTGCCCCGGCCTTTTCTCCGGCCCGGGCGGCCCTCACGGATCCTCAGTGCGGCAGCACCAGCAGCTCGATGCCACTGGCAGCCCCCGCCTGATGAAAAACAGTCTCCCTGGCCTTTTGGAAGTCCTCGGGACGCGCTTTGCTGATGTCGATGAAGGTCTGTGGATTTCGATCCGTCAGCGGAAACCACGAGCTTTGGATCTGTACCATGATGCGATGACCCTTGCGGAACGTGTGGTTCACGTCCTGCATGCTGAAGTTCACCTCGGTCATTTTCCCCGGGGTTAGCGGCTCGGGGTGTTCGAAGGAGTTGCGGAACTTGGCCCGGAAGGGTTCGCCGCGGATCAGCATCTCGTATCCCTGCAGCACTACCGGCGGGGCATTCGAGCGCTTTCCCGTGGCCGCCGCCGCAGCATCGGCATCGGCGAAGTCTTCCGGGAACACATCGATCAGCTTGACGTCAAAGTCAGAGTCCGTGCCCGTGGAGGCGACGCGGAGCTTCGGGCTGACAGGTCCCGCCACGGTGACATCCTCCGTCAATGGCTCGGTCTGGTAGACGAGCACGTCGGACCGCGTTGTCGCGAAGCGCTGGTCGTCGTCCATGTAGCGCTGCGGCACGTCCGGGCCCGTGACATAGGACGTGAACGGAACCGGGTGTGCCGGGTCGCTGACGTACTCGTCCCGGCTCGCGGAAGTGCTCGGCGCATCCCAGCCCAGACCACCGTTCGGCTGCAGGTAGAGAGTGCGCGGCCTCGCATCCGGAGGCGGCCACGCGGGATACTGCTTCCACACGTTCGAGCCCGTCTCAAACGTGTAAGCCTTGGGTAGCGGCATCCATGACTGGTCTTTCAACCAGTGATTGAAGAACGGTGCCTCGATCGTCTCGCGGTAGAAGACCGCAGTCTGCGATCCGAAGCTGATGTCACCCAATCGCGAGCCATCCGACCGAGCCCATCCGCCGTGAACCCACGGGCCTTCGACAAGCGTGTCTTCCTTGGCTTCGGGGCTCAGCTTGGCAATGGCATGGAAGGACTTCACGGGACCCGCAAGATCCTCCGCGTCGAACCAGCCCCCTACGTTCAGGACCGCTGCTTTCACACCGTGTAGATGAGGCCCAATGTTGCGGGATTGCCAATAGCTGTCATACACCGTGTGCGTAACCTGGTCATGAAAGTACGGATTGGTGCCACCTGCAGGGGAGTCCAGATGCGCCAGCGTCCCCATGCCGAGATAGAAGTCGTACATGTTCTGCGTGGGGAACTCGAACGCGCTCTTCGGCTCCACCGTTAGGGGATTGTGCTGTGGCGCAAAGAAGGGCGCGTAGAAGGAGTGATTGGCGTCCAGCATAAACACTCCTCCGTGATACGCATCGTCGCCCATCCAGAGATCGATGATGGGCGCCTGTGGGCTGGCGGCCTTGATCGCGGGGTGCGAATCGACGATCGAAGCGGCAGTGTAAAACCCCGGATAGCTGATGCCCAGGATCCCGACCTTCCCATTGTTGGCAGGAACGTTTCTCAGCAGCCAGTCGATCGTGTCGGAGGTATCCGTTGACTCGTCGATGCCCTTGCCATCTTTGGACGGCGTCATTTCGATCCAGGTGCCTTCGCTGTTCCAACGCCCGCGCACGTCCTGGCACACAAGGATGTAGCCGCTCTGCAGCAGCTTCTCATTCGCGGTTACATGAGGTGCAACGTGATCCGGACCGTACGGCGCACAGCTGTACGGCGTGCGCGTCATCAGAAACGGATACGGTCCTTTGTCCTCAAACTGCCCCGCGACGGGCGTATACACGGCGGTGTAGAGTTTCGTTCCGTCCCGCATGGGTATCCGGAACTCGTGTTTGCTGTAATGTGTGGGAACAAAATCGGCTGCCTGACGGACATGATCCAGGGACGAGGTACTCAGCGGATGACCGATTGCAGTACTTTGGGCAAAAGCAGGACAGTGCAGCAGAGTAGCCAGGATGGCAGCCGAGAAAGCAGGGCTGGTTTGTTCCGTGAAGACCTTCATCACACCTCGGTTCGTTTTCCCGATTGTATGTGGACTCCGGTGCGCAGGAAAATAGTGACGGCCCTGCGTTCGGGCGCAGCGCACGGGGGACCTCGAAGCCCGGTCCTCTACCCCATGCTCAAACTGTTCACGATCATTACTTTGACCTGCTTCGGGCACGCGTTCTTTCCCGTCCTGAATGGGCAGGAAAGCCGGACAGCTACCCCCGAGCCGGAACACCCATACACGCTCCATGTGTATGAGGACTTGATCCAGATCCCTTCGCTGGTGATGAACAAATCGCATGGACCCATTGCGGATCTACAGGCGCGGGACTTCACCTTGCGCCTGGATGACGGTCCGCCGTTTCATCCCCGGCATGTTCGTCCGCAGGGCGACGATGTCGTAAGCTTCGCCGTGTTGCTGGACAATCGTGAAGGCAGCGACACGGGGATGATCGGAAAGCCGGAACGGATCGTTGCGCGGCTGCCACCGGATCTCTTTCGTCCTGCGGACCGTCTCACCGTGTATGCGCTGGATTGCAACCTCGTCCGGTCTGTGATTCGGGGAACAGCGACCCGGGCGGCTCTGGAAGAAGCGATGAAACAGGCGCTACACCCTCCCGGGTTGCAAGGGGGAGCGGCTGCAGGCAGTGGCACCTGTACGAAACGGATACAACTATGGGACGCACTCGGCGCTATCGGTCAGCAGCTCAAAGAGGCACCTGGTAGGCGCGTCCTGCTGGCTATCACCGATGGTGTAGACGCGGGCTCGCAAAACACGTGGCTGCGTGTCCGGCAATACTTCGACGACTACAGTATCGCGGTGTTTGGGATGCGTCCTATACCGCTGACCGTGTCGGCTGGCGGGTTGGGCATGCCGCGCGGCCGCTGGTTCAGCAGGGCTGAGGAAGATGGGTTCGATTTCCTATGCACCGGCACGGGCGGTTGGGTGCTGCAGGGCATGCCAGACGAGCTGAGCTCCATGTTCGGGCGTGAGGTGGAGATGGTCCGGGGCCGGTACATCCTCGAGTTCCCGCGGCCCTCCAACGGAAGCATCGGTCTCCACCAGATCGATGTCTCCGTGCCGGCCCGTCACGCGCTGGTGTACACAACAGGCATCGGCGTTCCAGTGGCGGACGAGAAGCTGAAGGCGGATCCGAATACAGTCCCGAACGATCCAACGAGTGCGCCGGTGGTCGGCAACCGCAAGATCCTTGCGAAGCCGCAATAGCAACCTCGCCCTCCACTGACAAAGGCGCACGGAAGCTGTAAAGGTCCAGTCACAACCGAAAGACCTTAGGTTGCGGGAAGATCTGACGTTGCGAGTGCACTACCGCACAACCGCAACACAAGCCGCTCCAACACAAGCCGCTTCTCCGGCGGATTGCTGCGCAGGTCAGCATCGGCGCGAGCGATCAAGCGGATAGCTCCGGTGAGTTCTGTGCGGCTGCGGTAGCGCCGGGCCTGCGCGATCA
>CAXTGN010000040.1:6171-12309 GCA_964243455.1 uncultured Acidobacteriaceae bacterium | reverse complement strand
TCTGCCGCGAACGGAGCGGGCCGGAACCCGGGCCACAGCACCTGCCAGATCGCACGCTGGTCCTTCACCTGCCGCTCGTTCAGAATCAGCATTTGGCGGAAGGTCTTGGCCAAGGAGAACACGTGGCCGATCGCGGCGTCCTCGCCGTCAGAAGCGTTCAGCAGCCCGCCCAGCAAAGCAAGCGCCTCGGGCGCGTTTTTGCGGCTGATCGCATCGGTGAGCTCGTGCAGAGAACGCTGTTTTGCAGCAGGGACCATCCTTTCGACATCGCCCAGGGTGATCTCGCCAGCGTGACGCGCGCCTGCCTCAAGCGTCAGCTTCTCAACCTCGCTGGCCAGCGCGAGCATGTCCGTTGCGACAGCCTCAACCAGTTGGCGGGCGGCGTCGTCCGTGAGACGTAAACCGGCTCCCTGAGCGCTGCGCTGCGCCCACTGCGCGGCATCCTCATCTGGGACGCGCTGCAACTCAATGATCCCGCAATGGTCGCCGAGGCTCTCGCGAATCTTCTCCGCGCGTTCCTTATCGGTGTAGTCCATGCGCCGGAGATCGGCTGGAAGCTGGATGTGATCTCCGACGAAAAGCAGCAGAGCCTGCGGATTGGGCTGCCGGAAGTACGCATCCAGCGCCGCAAACTCCTCCTTCTTCTGCCCCCTGCCATAGAGGGTCTTCAGGTTGCGAAGGAACAGGACCTGGAAAGGAGCCATGAGCGACGGCGTCTGGGCCAGGTCGAGAGCCTCGAACAGGCTCGTCTGAGCGAGGTCAAGGTCGTGCAGGCAGAAATCGCGGAGATCGCCGGGCACAAGGGCACCCAGCACCCCGGCCCGGGCTCGGGCCTGAAGAAAGGCTTCATCTCCGAGCAGGACATAGCCGGGCCGGCGGTTCGCGTCGCTGCGAACCTCTTGGAGGAAGCGGTCCAGGGCCGCGAAGCTGCGCAGCCCCTCCGTGAAGTCGGGCGTGCTCATCGGAAGGACTCCATCATGTCGCTGACCAGTGCCTGGGCGAAATCGCGCGCGAGGCGCCGGACGGCTGCGGGGTCTTCCTGGACGAAGCCGGAGAGATCCTGGGTGGACTGAAACTGTTCGCGCCACGGAAAGGCATCGTTGCGGTAGAGAACGTGGCCATTGTGTGCGACGAGCTGCACGCTGGCCGTGATGGTGATGAGATAGCTGGAGGTCTGGCCGCTGGAGGCGTCGTAGGTGAGCGGCGTCACGGCTTCGGTAAGGATCGTGCCTTTCAGCGTGGCATCAGCGTTGTTGGTGTCTGTGTCGGCATTGCCGGGAACGGCGGTGAGGACGCGGTAGCGGGTCGAGGCATTCAGCTCGCGAACGACGGCTTGCGTGAAGGCGACCTCGGTTCGGAAGGCCTGCACACGCGTCGCGAAGATGGGCACGGCCACAGTATGGATCCCGGGCGGGATGTGCGAGGCGGACCCCACCTGGTGATAGCCGCAGCCTCCCATGGCGATGACGAGCGCCAGGCTGCTGATGATTCTCGTGACGCTGCGGCTCACGGCTGATCCCCGCTTCGCTTCACGTTGACGTAGTAGAGGTCCGTGGCGACTTTGAAGTCGTTTGGAGCCCCCGGCCAGGCGATGGTCTGGGCGGAGGTGGTGTTGGGCGTGATCACGGCCGGGTGTTGCGGGTCGCCGACCTGGATGGGCATGGCAAAGCCAGGCTCGTCAGCCTTCCAGCGATAGGTAAACGCCTTGGCGGCAGGATCGTAGGTCAGGTCGAGTGTGGGCGGCGCCGCATGGGTAAGATACTCGCGGAAGAAGGGCGTGAGATTCAGCCCGGTGCGCCCGTTCCACCACTCCACGACATCATCCGTCATGATGGTCTGGTATTTGAAGTGCTGATAGAAATCGTGAATATCGGCGAACCATTTCGCATCGTCATGGATGACGCTGCGCAGTGTGTTCAGCATCAGCGCGCCCTTGAAGTATTGATCCTGCGGCGGCTCAGCGTTGGTGCCACGGGCCGGGATGATGGGGCGCACATTTTGGACCTTGGGCTTGAGACCGTTTGTGTAGCGCAGGGCGTCGGCCTTGCCGAACCGGTACTCGACATAGAGGCATTCCAGGTACGTGGTCCAGCCCTCGTGAATCCACATGTCGGACCGGTCCTTGGCCGTAATCGCATTGCCGAACCACTCGTGGCCGCTCTCGTGAATGATGATGAAGTCGAACTTGGGGCTGATACCGACACCTGTCCAGTCGCGCCCGTAATATCCGTTCGTGAAATGGTTGCCGTAGGCGACCGCGGACTGGTGTTCCATGCCCGCGTAGGGAACCTCGATCAGCTTGTAGCCGTCCTTGTCGAACGGGTACTCGCCGAAGTAGTGCTCGTAGGCGTCGAGCATCCCGGGGACCTGTTGGAACTGAGCTTTGGCTTTGTCGAGGTCTTCGGGGAGCGCATAAAAGTCGAGGGTAGTCTCGCCGTGCTTTGGGCCGGAGAAATGTTGGTAGTTCCCGATATTCAGCGCCACATCGTAGTTGTTGATCGGGTAGTGGACATGCCAGCGCCACTCGGTGTACCCGTCGCCCAGATCTCTTGAGCCTTCAGATCGGCCGTTGGACACGTCGGTGAGGCCGTTTGGCACGGCCACGTCGATCTCCATGCCGTCCTGGGGCTCGTCGCGCCACTGGTCCTTGTTCGGCCACCAGGTGCTGGCGCCCTCCTCCTCGCAGGCCGTGGTGATCCAGGGCTTGCCTTCCTTGTCCTTGTTGAAGGTAAAGCAGCCGAAGCGCCCCTGCTTTACGGGGTGACCCGAATAGGCAAACTCGACTGCATAGGTGTTTCCTGCATGGAGCGTCTCGGGGAAGTCTATCCAGACCGTACGCTCTTCACGGGTGTACTTCAGAGGCTTGCCCGCGAGCTGGATGCTGTCGACGTTCAGCTGTGGCGTGAGCTCGAGTTGAATGCGCTGCCCGTCAGCGAGCATGCGAAAACGAATCGTGTTCGTACCCCTGATTGTTTCGGTCTGAGGATCGACACGGATCTTGAGAGCATAGGAGAGCAGATCATTGTTGGCGCGGTAGGGGCCGTACCCACCCCGAAGGAGGTCATCTTTGGTCGGCTGAACGAGCTCATCGAGGCGTTTGACGCGCTGCCTGTCCGCCTCCGAGCCGGGTGTCGTCGTGATGGCTTGGGCTGATCCCTGGGCATGCGCTGCGGCGCTTAAGAGGGAGGCCGCGAGGAGGGCCGCAGACCGCTGCGATCGAGTCATCACCCATAGAGTAAATGCCTTTGTCCAGGGGGTCTGGCGGCGGGAGGGGAAAAGTAAAAGGGCGGCCGAAGCCGCCCTTTGTCGTTGTACGAAATTAGCCTACGCCTGCGCGTGACCCTCGCCGAAGCCGGGCTTGCGTGTTGTTTCGGGCTTCAGGACCTTCTGCGTGTCGTCGGTATTGCCGCTGCCTTCCACGGAGGCGAGCGCAGACTTCATCGGGGGCAGTTCCTTGCCGGCGATGATGAACTCGATCTCAGAGGAATCCAGGGTCTCGCGCTCCAGCAGGGCCTGCGCCATGCGGTGCATGATGTCCTGGTTGGATTCAAGGATCGTGTAGGCAGACTTGTAAGCCGCGTCCACGAAGCCCCGGACCTCCGCGTCAATCTGCTGCGCCGTGTCGTCGGAGAAGTCGCGTGACTGTCCGATGTCGCGGCCAAGGAAGACTTCCTGCTCCTTCTTGCCGAAGGTCATCGGGCCAAGCTTGCTCATACCGAACTCGCACACCATGCGGCGGGCAAGATCGGTGGCGCGCTCGATATCGTTACCGGCCCCGGTGGTCATCTTCTTGAGGAAAATTTCCTCGGCGCAGCGGCCGCCCATCATCATGGCCAGACGCGACTCCAGGTAGTCCTTGGTGACGGTGTGCTGGTCTTCCTCAGGGAGGTAAACCGTCACACCGAGCGCCATGCCGCGCGGGATGATCGTGACCTTGTGCAGCGGGTCCGAGTGCTCCCGCAGGGCGGAGACCAGGGTATGGCCGGCCTCGTGGTAGGCGGTGATCTTCAGCTCTTCCGGGCTGCGCAGCATGCTCTTGCGCTCGGCACCCATCAGAACCTTGTCTTTCGCTACCTCGAAGTCAAACATGTGCACGGCCTTGCGATTGAAGCGCGCGGCGGTCAAGGCAGCCTCATTCACCATGTTCGCGAGATCGGCGCCGGAGAAGCCCGGTGTGCCACGCGCGAGGATGTTGAGGTTGACGTCCTCAGCCATAGGAACCTTCTTCGCGTGAACGCGGAGGACTTCCTCACGGCCACGGATGTCCGGGCGATCAACAATGACGCGACGGTCGAAGCGGCCGGGCCGAAGAAGAGCCGGATCGAGGACGTCGGGGCGATTGGTGGCGGCGATGAGGATGACGCCGTCGTTGGATTCGAAGCCGTCCATCTCTACGAGGGGCTGGTGCAGAGTCTGCTCACTGTGATCGCGTCCGCCGCCGAGGCCTGCGCCACGGTGCCGTCCCACAGCGTCAATCTCGTCGATAAAAATGATGCAGGGAGCATTCTTCTTGCCCTGCTCGAACAGATCGCGTACACGGCTTGCACCGACGCCGACAAACATCTCCACGAAGTCCGAACCCGAAATGGAGAAAAAGGGAACGTTGGCCTCGCCGGCGACAGCGCGGGCCAGTAGGGTTTTGCCGGTGCCCGGAGGTCCGACCATCAGCACGCCCTTGGGGATACGGCCGCCGAGACGCTGGAACTTCTGAGATTCGCGAAGAAATTCGATGATCTCTTTCAGTTCTTCCTTGGCCTCATTGACTCCGGCGACGTCCTTGAAGGTGACTTTCTTCTGCTGCATGCTCAGCAGGCGCGCGCGGTTCTTGCCAAAGCTCAATGCTTTGTTTCCGCCCGACTGCATCTGCCGCATCATGAACAGGAACAGGGCCAGTATGACCAGGATCGGGGCTACCTGCAGAAGCAGGCCGAACCATACGTTGCCCTGTGGGTCCTTGATGTTGACGTTTACGCCATGGCTCTTCAGATCGTCAAAGAGATTGGGATAGTTCTGGGGGATGGTGGTGGAGAAGGTCTCCTTACCATCCTTAAACTTGCCTGTCGCTTCGGTGCCGGAGATCGTAACGTCGTTGATTTTCCCGGACTCGGCATCGGTCTGCAACTCGGTGAGGCTGATCGTGCGGTTGTGCCCCGCATTCATGTTCTTGAGCACAAAGTTCCAGCCGATGAGCAAGCAGGCTACCGCCACTACCCAGATCAGCAATTGTTTGACTGTTGAGTTCAATCCGCTTCCTCGATTCCTTGAGCCCCAAAGCTGCTGCAGCCCGCCTGCCGCAGAAAGGCCTCTGGAGCACCTCTCCTGTTAGACGACGGACGCGGGGAGAAGGTGCGTGACCCCGAAGGACCGTGTCCACCCTGCTGGCGGGTATTACGAACGATTCTATACTTGACGCCCCACTCAGCGGGTGAGCTATTTCCATGCGGTCCACTACATCTTTTTCGGGATGCTGCCGGGCGCGACGCGGCTCAGGCGCAGCTCTCGAAGGGAACGCTCCGCGCGCAATCCTCCAGAGAGCTCCAGACGCGCGCCATTGCGGGCCGACAGGCCTGGAACCTCAAGCAGCCCCGCCAGACCAAGCAGTTTCGCTGTCTCCTCCGCCGTTGGCCGGCACCCCAGGCTCATCGCCGCAGCCCGGACGAGCCGTCCGCGCAGGGCAGGCGGCTGTCTCTTCAGGCGCTCCAGCTCCAGGGCGATCGCGCGCTCGCCCCCGCCGGTGCCGACGGCCCTCCCTCCCCCACGGACGGGTTTGCCCGGCAGGGCAAGTGCCGGCAGCAGCCGGTCGACTTCGGCCTGCCAATACGTGTGGTCGTCGCGCGCGATCTCGGCGGTCCGGGACAGCGTCGCGCCAATCCCCGGGTTGAAGCTGCGCAATATCGGCATCAGCTCGTGGCGGACACGGTTACGCGTCAGGCTCGTGTCTTGATTAGAACTGTCCTCGCGCCAATCCTGTTTCCGCTCGCGGAGGAAGCGCTCAATCTCGCCCCGCCCGACCTTCAGCATCGGGCGAAGAATGCGCGCACGGGGCTGAGACGAGGAAGCGCGAGTGAGCGGCTCCCCCGAGGGCTCGCCCAAAATAAGCACCGGCGAGATGCCCCCGAGACCTTCCGTCCACGCTCC
>CAXTGN010000040.1:3641-6161 GCA_964243455.1 uncultured Acidobacteriaceae bacterium | reverse complement strand
ACGCGCCACCTCCCGCCGGCGCACGTTCAGCATCGGCCGTAGAACCGGCTCGGTCCCCTGTTTCAGCCTTCCAGAGAGACCTGGGGCGGAGGGGGTAACGGCCTCGCTCCGACGGTCGCCCAAGTAGCGAGTAGCAGAGATCCCGCCCAGACCCTCGGTCCAGGCACCACGCATCAACTTCAGCATGACCGTCTCGGCCTGGTCTTCGAGGGTGTGCGCCGTGGCGATACCGTCGGCGCGGCCCTTGGCCAGGACACCCCGGAAGGCGGCGTAGCGAAGCTCGCGGGCAGCTTCCTCCAGGCCCTCACCCTCTTCCTCCTGCCGGGCGCGCGTATCGACGTGGGCGACCGTAAGAGAAATGGCGTGTGTCTCGCAGAGACCGCGCACGAACTCCTCGTCAGCATCGGCCTCGGCGCCGCGGAGGCCGTGGTGAACATGTACCGCGCTGAGGACCACGCCGAGTGCCTCCTTCTCGCGGTTGGCCTCAAGAAAGGCCAGCAACATGGCCGTCGAGTCGGCACCACCGGAGAGCGCGCAGCAGATCCTTTGGCCGGGTTGAAACAGGTCGCGGTTGAAGTCTTTCATTCGCATGGGTCTCCTCGATTCTCTCGCGCCCCAGCTGCCGCCGAAGCCGGTTGGGCTCCCCTCTTGGCGCGGCGAAACAGGTATACTCGCCTCCTCATGGCTGTTTTTGTGATTTTGCCGGCAGCGGGGATGGGCACCCGGATGGCGGCAGCTGCGGGCGGCGCTCCCAAACAGTTCCTCTCCCTGGGGGGCCTTCCTATTCTGGTCCACTCCTTGCGAGCCTTTCTTGCAGTGCCGCGTGTGACGGGCGTCTACGTCGCGGTCCGCGAGCCCGAACAGGCGCGCCTGCGCGAACTGTTGGCTCAATACGGACTAGCTCACCGGGTCCAGGTGGTCACGGGCGGCGACCTGCGCCAGGACTCGGTCGCAAACGCCCTGGCGGCGCTGCCCTCAATGTCCGACCAGGATGTCGTGCTGGTGCACGATGCTGTCCGTCCCCTGGTCGATGCCGCCACCATCGAACGTACGATCGACGCCATCGAGCGTCACGGCGCGGCCATCGTCGGTATGCCCGCCGTGGACACCATCAAGCAGGTGGAGCGCACCGCCGACGGAGCCCTGATCATCGCAACGATCCCGCGCGAGTTGATCGTGCACGCGCAAACACCCCAAGGGGCAAGGGTTTCGCTCATGCGTAAGGCATTCGCCGAGGCGGCCGGGGACGAGTTTGTCGGTACGGATGAATCGAGCCTGCTGGAACGCGCCGGCATTGCGGTACACGTCGTGCCCGGTACGGCACGCAACCTCAAAGTCACCCAGCCCGGCGATCTGGAAATCGCGGAGTTCTACCTGGGGGGATGAAGTGGTCAGCTTGTGCGCTAACTTGCTTGCTGGGCGATGCTATGGCGATCAGATTCACCGGCATAAGGCGGGTTACGCACGACGAAGACCGCCGGCTCGAAGCAGAGTTTTGGGCCTCCAGGACCATCGCGGAGCGGGTGATCGCCGGGTGGGCATTGGCGGAGAATGACCTATGCTTGCAAGCAAACGATGAGCCGGAGAAGCGAACAAATTGGGTTCTTCGCCGCGTTGCTCGCGGCCGGCAGCGGATCGATCTGGCCGATAGGGAAGAACTGGACTTACTTCCCGGCAACATCGATCTGAAACTCCCCGAGTAGGTGCCGGTCTCCCATACAATCCCAGCATGTCCATGCGTATCGGCCTCGGTTTTGACTCGCACGCCTTTCATCCGGGCGTTCCTCTTGTCATCGGCGGTCTCAAAATCGATCACCCCGAGGGACTGGCGGGGCACTCCGATGGCGATCTCCTGCTGCATGCCGTGACGGATGCCTTGCTGGGTGCCGTCTGTGCCGGCGATATCGGGACCTTCTTCCCGCCCAGCGATGAGCGCTGGAAGGGCGCCGACTCCACCGTCTTTCTCAAAACCGCGCTCGAAGAGGTCGCCCTCGCCGGGTACAAGATCGTCAACATCGACTGCGTACTCGTGATGCACCGGCCCAAAATCGTGCCCATTGCCGCGGAGATGCGGGAGCGGCTGTCCGATCTGCTCGCGCTTCCTATGAGTTGCGTCTCCATCAAGGGCAAAACCCCCGAAGGCCTCGCCCAGGACGGCACCGCCGTCGCACACGTCGTCGCCCTGCTCGAAACCATCCATCTGCCCAAGGAACACGTCAAGCTCGCCCTGGAAGAAGAAATCCCAGCCGAGGATGAGATCGACGGCGTCGTCAGCACCCTCGTCGCCGAGGTCCACGACACCCGCCGGCTGGGCCGCAAGCTGCCCACCTTCGACTCGGACGATCTCACCTAGCTGAGCTAGCGAGAAAGTCAGGCCTGTGCTGCGACCCCAAACGGATTCTCCAAGCTCGGGCTCTGCGGCGTAAACAGCTCGGCGCCCGCATCGGTGATCAGCATGCAATCCTCCACGCGGATACCGAACTTTCCGTGCAGGTAAATGCCCGGCTCGTCGGAGAAAAC
>CAXTGN010000040.1:1700-3631 GCA_964243455.1 uncultured Acidobacteriaceae bacterium | reverse complement strand
CATGCCCGCTTTCAGCTCGGCACGGTTGCCGCCCACCAGGTACGGCGCCTCGTGCATGTCCAGCCCGATGCCGTGCCCCAGCCGATGCAGGAACGTGTCGTAATTGGGGCCGTAGCCCGCCTCATTAATGACCTTGCGCGCCGCGGCGTCCACGGTCTGCATCTCGACGCCCGGCTTGGCGGCAGCCAGGGCAGCCGACTGCGCCGAGCGCACGGTATCGAAAATCTTGCGCTGCTGGTCCGTAGGCGTGCCATACACCCAGGAGCGCGTGATGTCCGACGTGTAGCCGTCCACGGAGCAGCCGTCGTCCACTGCCACGATCTCGTGCTCGTGGATCGTCTGGGGCAGGGCAGAGCCGTGCGGGCTGGCAGTTGCGATCCCGACATTGCAGCTGCCCTCCCCGCGAACGCCGCAACGCTCATAGGCCGCCGTTATCAGCTCCTGCACGCGATGGCTGGTATCACCGGGGTGGCAGGACCCGTAGACGGCGCGGTACACATCCAGTGTGATCCCGTTCGCCAGACGGAGCAGCGCGATTTCCGCCGGAGACTTGATGGAACGGCAGCCGGCGACCACCGGCCGCGCCGTCACGAGCTTCAGCGCGGGTGACGCTTTCGCAATGGCACTGGCAAAGGCGAACGAGGTCTGCTCGTCCACGCCAACCGTACCCGTTTTGATGTTCACCTCTTCGAAGCCACGTCGCAGCAGGGTGAAAGGATCCTCGTTCTCTTGCCACTGGTAGGTCAGCGTCGTAGCAGCCTGTGGAAAACTGGGCAGGATCTCGGCCAGGTGATCGCGCTCAAAGGCAGGGCACATGATGAATGGTGCAGCCGCCTGTGGAAGCACATACGCGAAGAGGCGCTCCGACTGGCCCCAGTGGGCACCCGTGAAGTAGTACAGCGAAGCGCCCGTGGTGAGCAGAATGGCGTCGATGCCGTACTCATGCATCAGCTCGCGGGCGCGGTCGTGACGGGCAGCCCGTTCCTCAGCCGTAATGGGGTGGATGTCCGGGCGGCGATCGCGCAGCGCGAGAATGGGCGCGGGCAGGCCGGCGTTCGTAGCGGTCGCCGCGGGTGTTCCGGGACGCTGCGCGTGTATCGACAGCGCCGGCGCGGCGGCTGCAGCAGTCAGGACAAAGCGTCGACGCGAGAGCATGGGGCGATTGTACGGGCAGGGCTTGCGGTCCCCACCCGCATCGAAGAGCATCGAGACGTAGGGCAGGGCAGAAACCGGGTGCTACGGTCACCGAAAGGTGAGCGGATGGATCCCGTGGAGGCGTAGATGGCACAGCGTGTGTTGGTCGGCGAATGGGCGTCCAAAGGAAAGCACCCGGAATTGGGGGAAATCTTCACGGCCATCGGTCAGGCGGCCGCCCGGATCGCAGCCAAGGTTCGCCTGGGAAATCTGGAGGACACCTATGGCGCTGCCGGGGCCACCAACGTTCAGGGAGAGCAGCAGCAGAAGTTGGACGTCTTTGCCAATGACGTCATGACGGCGTCACTCCGTGCATGCGCAAGCGTCGCGGGGCTGGTGAGCGAAGAAGACGATGAGCCGGTGGAATTCCGCGAGAAGATCCCGGCCTCTGGCACCCAGTTTGTGGTCAGCTTCGATCCCCTGGACGGCTCGTCGAACATCGATGTCAACGTCAACGTTGGGACGATCTTTGGCATTCGAGCAAAACAGAGCCATGCCAATGTGAAGGCAACCGCCGTGCGGCCCGGTTCAGAGCAGGTTGCAGCCGGTTACGTGGTCTACGGGCCGTCCGTGGTGTTTGTGGCCACGGTTGGAGGTTCGGTCTGCGCCTTCACGCTCAATCACGCCGGCGAGTTTGTCGGGAGTGCGACAGACATGGAGATGCCGGAGCAAGGCCCTTACTATTCCGCGAACGAGGCCAACGCCTCGAGCTGGCCTGCGCCCTACCGCGCTTACCT
>CAXTGN010000040.1:1183-1690 GCA_964243455.1 uncultured Acidobacteriaceae bacterium | reverse complement strand
AGCGGCGCTGCTGCGCGGAGAGGTCGGGGCGAAGCCCTACAGTGCACGTTACGTCGGGAGCCTGGTCGCGGACTTTCATCGCACGCTGCTGAAAGGAGGCGTGTTTCTGTATCCGCCCACCGAGCAGGCGCCCGGGGGCAAGCTGCGCCTGCAGTATGAGGCCAATCCCTTAGCGATGATTGCAGAGGCTGCCGGCGGCGCTGCCGTGAATGGGCCGGAGCGCATCCTGGATCTCACGGCTACAGGCGTACACGACAGGACACCGTTGATTGTAGGTAGCCGACGCGAGGTGGAGCTGCTTGGGGAGATTCTTCGTGAGGCGGGGTCGTGAGCGGCATGATTTCTGGACCGCGTGTGGCGGAACGGCTGTACTACGACTCCCCTGAGCTCCGCTTTCAAGCCAAGGTCACAGACATCCAGCTGGTCGCTCAGGAGCGGAACGCGGACGGAGAGAAAGTACAGCTTTGGCGCGTCGCCCTGGACCGAACGGCCTTTTACCCGGAGAGC
>CAXTGN010000040.1:0-1173 GCA_964243455.1 uncultured Acidobacteriaceae bacterium | reverse complement strand
CAGCCCTGGGACACGGGCCTACTCATCGCTACAGCCCGCAGTGGCGCGGTGCTGGAGGTGCCCGTTGTGCGTGTGGAAGAGGATGACGCTGGCGAGGTCTGGCACTTTGTGCGCAAACCCTTCGTCGAGGGCACCGAACTGGAGGGTCGCATTGACGCCGATCGCCGCATCGACCACATGCAGCAGCACTCTGGACAGCACCTCCTCTCGGCAGTGTTCCTGGCGCGTCGCCATGCGCGGACCGTTTCGTTCCATCTGGGGGCGGAAAGCTCTACGATTGACCTCGCCTTGCCGGAGATCCTGCCCGCCTTGGACAGGGCTCATCTCCTCGGAATCGAGGACGCGGTGAACCGTCTGATCTTCGAAGACCGGCCGCTGAGACCACACTGGCACACGCGCGAACAGGCCGAAGCGATGTTGGCCCGCGGCGATCTGCGCAAGCTGCCCGACCGGGACGGACCCATGCGCATACTGGAGATGGAAGGCGTCGAGTTCAATGCCTGTGGCGGCACGCACGTACCTTCGACAGGAGCGATTGGCGGTCTTTTGCTCCGCCGCCTTGAGAAGGTCAAGGGGGGATGGCGTGTGGAATTTCTGTGCGGCCTTCGCGCTGCACGGGCCGCTCGCCAGGACTTCGACCTCCTGGGCGAAATCGCCAAAGGGCTTAGCGTGGGGAGTGCCGATCTGTCCCGGCGTGTGGCTGCTTTGCAGGACGAAGCCAAAGCGGGCGTAAAGGCGCGGCGCGCCCTGCTGGAAGAGTTGGCTGAGGCCGTGGCTGACCGCCTGGTAGGCGAATCTGCCGGGACAGGGGTGATCCAGGCAGTCTTCCCCGGCAAACCTGTCGACTTCGCCAAGTCGGTCGCCTCCGCCGCAGCTGCTGCGGGTCGAAGCGCCGTCGTCGGCTGCAGCGCGGAAGGGAACGCCGCCGTGTCACTTGCTCTGCCGCCCGGCGATCCCCGGCATGCCGGGAACCTGCTCCGGGAGGGAAGCGCAGCCTTTGGAGCCCGCGGAGGCGGTGGTCCCCAACTCGCACAAGGTGTGTGCGAGCCGGGGAAATTGAACGACCTTGTGCAGGCGCTCATTCGAAAGTTGGGCTAAGGATCGCCTGGAGCAGGTCAGAGGTACAAAAGAGCAGCCTGGGCCCGAAGACCCAGGCTGCTCTCAGGTTGGTTA
>CAXTGN010000039.1:15050-18166 GCA_964243455.1 uncultured Acidobacteriaceae bacterium | reverse complement strand
GCCAGAGTGCCATACCGGCTTGGCGGGCCAACACCGCGCACTGTCCCAGGGTGAGCCCCCGCACAGGAACGAACGGAATCACGTCCGCCGCGCCGATACGCGGGTGCTCTCCGCGCTGCTGGGTCAGGTCGATCAGTTGCGACGCTTTGCCGGCACCCCGCACCGCTGCCTCGACTACGGCTTCCGGCGACCCCGCAATCGTCACTACGCTGCGGTTATGGTCGGCGTCGGCCGACCAATCCAGCAAGGAGACGCCCTCCACGCACATGGCGCGCACAATGGCCAGCACCTTTTCCGGGTCCATGCCTTCGGAAAAATTCGGTACGCATTCAACGATGGGATCCTGCTCCGTCATACACCGGCCTGCTCTTGCATCCTGGTCGTAGCCCTAACGCGCCGCCTGTCCAGACAGGGAAATCTTACTTCCACCACGTGTACCCAACAGAGAACTGGACGCTCGCATTCACGCCCGGATTCTTGTCCCCAAGGCTTGCCGAGGAGATGTGGACCGCGTTGGCGCTGAAGTCCACTGACCGCTTCGGCCTCAGGAAGTAGTGCGTACCAATCCCGAACTGGGGCGTGAAGTTCCAGACGCTTGTGTCGCCGTGGGGTCCGTTGCTGGCCGTGTCCAGCGGGTTCGTGTTGCCGATCGCCGGGTACTTATGATCCGTCCAGACCACGCCGCCGGCACCCTGCACCCACGGCATCCAACGCTGTCTGTGCGTGAAGTTCCAGCGCAGCAGGATCGGTGTGACGCTTACGCCGGTGTAGGTTCCCCCCACCGTATAAGGCTGGGTGCACGTATAGGAGCCAACCGGAGATCCAGCGTCCCCGCTACAGGAGATTTTCTGAATTCGCGGCGTATACGATTGCCAGAATGGAAACACCTCCACGGCGTATTCGAAATTGCCCTGAAAGAGTCCCGAGCCTAGATTGGGCGTAAGCACCTTGCCGGCGTGCCCACCCAAAAGGAAGAACTTGTAGTCGCTGCGGTCCCCCGTGCCGACTCCACCCTGCGCCAGCACACCGTATTCCCAGGAACTTGGCTGCGGACTAGCCTTGGTGGGCGTGTTAACGCCCCCTGGAGTAACGATCGTCTGTCCGGGATGGGAAACCAGCAGCGTGAAGCGACTCGTGCTGTCTGCTGCAAACGGCACGGGACCGCTGCGTAGATCGAGGAAGCCAGGCCCACGAACGAGGACCTGGTACTCACGTGGAGTGCTGTCAAACGAGAACTCCCCATGGTCGTCCGTCTGGCGATGCGCCACAGTTGTGCCATCGCGATAGATCACCACGTCAGCACCGGCGACCACTGCCCCAACGGAGTCAACAACCGCCCCACGCAGGTTCGTGCTCTGCTCATCACCCTGGGCTGTGGCGCGTGCGCCCAAACAAACCAGGACTGGTGCAATTGTTGAGATCCACACCGCTCGACTCACATCTACCTCACAATCGAAAGCCGCCATCGGCTGGCGGCTTTCGTTCTGCCCCGTCTGTTGTTACCCCTAAGCCGTTACAGCAGACTCATCCGCTTCGAAGTTCGAGTACACATTCTGCGTGTCGTCCAGATCATCCAACGTATCCAGCAGCCGCTGCATCGCGTTCGCCTGCGTGCCCTCGAGCTTCTGGTAGGTGGTCGGCAGCATCGTCACTTCGGAGTTGTCGGGTGTGATCCCGGCCTTTTTCAGCGCTTCAACCACCGCCTCATGCTCCTTCGGTGCCGTCGTGATCTCCCAGTACTCCCCGTCATCGCTCAGGTCCTCGGCGCCAGCGTCCAGGACAATCTCGGTCAGCTTGTCCTCATCGGCGACTGACTTCTCGACAACGATCAGCCCCTTTTTCGAGAACATGTACCCAACCGACCCGGACTCACCCAGGTTGCCGCCGTTCTTCGAAAACGCATGCCGGACTTCACTCACGGCGCGGTTGCGATTGTCTGTCAGCACGTCCACGATGACCGCTACGCCGCCAGGACCGTAGCCCTCGAAGGTGATGTCCTCATACTGCGCGCCTTCGATTTCACCCGTTCCGCGCTGGATGGCCCGCTTGATGTTGTCCTGCGGCATGTTCTCCGCCTTGGCCGCCAACACCGCCGTACGCAGCCGCGGGTTGCCATCCGGATCGCCGCCGCCGGCCTTCGCCGCCACCATGATTTCCTTGATCAGGCGCGTGAAAATCTTGCCGCGTTTGGCGTCCAGAGCGCCCTTTTTATGCTTGATTGTTGCCCATTTTGAATGGCCGGACATTGTTTCGAACCCCAGTGCTCCAAGATCTCAACGGCATCACCGACGCGCCGCAACCAGCCACGACACAAGCTCCGGGCGCATCGCCGTCGGTGCCGATTCTAGCACTTCGAACCTCCGTCCGGCCCACGCCCGGCCCTCCTGAGACGCCACCCCAAGCCGATCCATCCCGGCACCGACTCGCCGGCGAACCCTCACAGCACCTCAGGCCCAAGCAGGTCGTCCATCGTCTCCCGCCGCCGGATGAGTCTTGCCTCGCCGCCGTCCACCAGCACCTCCGCCGGACGTGGCCGCGAGTTGTAATTCGAGCTCAGGCTCATCCCATAGGCACCCACATCCAGCACCGCCAGGAGGTCTCCTGAGGACGCCGTCAGCAGGCGATCTCGTGCAAAGAAGTCCCCGCTCTCACACACGGGCCCGACCAGGTCTGCCACCTGGGCCTCCCCCGAGCCCTCACGAACCGGGAGCACCTCATGGTGAGCCCCGTACAGTGCCGGCCGGATCAGGTCGTTCATGCCCGCGTCGGTGACCACAAACCGCTTCGCCCCGTTTGCCTTAACCGACAGCACCCGCGTCAGCAGCACACCGCCCTGAGCAATGAGAAAGCGGCCCGGTTCCAGCAGCAGACGCACTCCGAGCCCGTCCAGCACCTCCAGTACCCCGCGTGCATACTCCCGCACACGCGCCTCCGGGTCAAAGCTGTCTTGTCCATACTCGACCCCGAAGCCGCCGCCGGCATCCACATACCGGATCGCATGCCCGTCTGCACGCAGTTCTTCCACCAGGGCCCGCACCCGGCGCAGTGCCTCGGTGAACGGAGCCACATCCCGGATCTGCGATCCAATGTGCACACTCACGCCAGCGGGCTGCAAG
>CAXTGN010000039.1:5904-15040 GCA_964243455.1 uncultured Acidobacteriaceae bacterium | reverse complement strand
TCGGTAGATCTCCCGCGCCCGCTCCATCGGCAGACCAAACTTGTGATCGCGCAGTCCCGTGGAGATATAAGGATGCGTCTCGACCGCCACGTCCGGATTGACACGCAAGGCAAAGCGGGCCGTCCGACCCAGGGCTTGTGTCCGTGTACTCAACAGGTCCAGCTCGGCTTCGCTCTCCACGTTGAAGAGCAGGATGTCTGCCTGGAGCGCCGCATCTATCTCCCACGCCTGTTTGCCGACCCCGGAAAACACCACCCGCCTCAACGCCTCCGGCGCAGCCCGACGCACGCGCTCCAACTCGCCTCCAGAGACGATGTCAAACCCGCAACCCATGTTGCCCAGCTTCTGCAACAGTGCCAGCGAGGAGTTCGCTTTCACCGCATAGCAGAGCGTGTGGTCCGCCGCGGCAAACTGCCGGGCAAACATGCCGACGCGGGAATGGAGATCTTCAGCCGAGTACACGTAAAGCGGCGTCCCAAACTGCCGGGCCAGCGGCTCGAGAGGGACACCCGATATCTGTAATTCGTGGTTGCAGTACTGCAAAGCACGTGGTGCGGGAAACGAAGAACTCACACCCTCATGCTACCGGTTTCGCCGGGGCTCGCCTGCGCCGGCAGGGCATACTGCCCGTTCGGCATCACCACCCAGGCGATCACATACGCCAGCAGCGGTGTGCCCGCGCCGAAGATAAGCGAAAGCACCAGAACCAACCGAACGATGGTCAGATCCCAGCCATATCTCTGGGCAAAACCGGCGCATACTCCGGCAACCATGCGCCTTTCGCGAGGCCGATACAGTCCGTCGAGTCCGTTGGGACGCAACAAGTGCATCTGCGGCGGCGGTGGGGGCACCCGCGCATAGGTTGTTGATGGCGGCACCTCCGCATAGGTCACGGCGCGCCCACAAACGCTGCAAAACCTTGCCCCTGCAGCTACCGACTCTCCACATCCAACACAGGCCATTGTCATGCTCCTCAACCACTCCTACGTGTGGGCCCGTCTGCCGGTTCCCTTACCTGCCCGTGTAAGCCACCCTGAGATACTTCCGGGCTGCCTCAGCCTGCGTCTGGTCGCCTCCCGAAGCCGCCGCCATGGCGTACATCTGCAGCGCTTCCGGGCGATCATGCAGCAAATCATACATCTGGCCCGCGTTCAGCGCGGCTCGCTTTTTCAGCCAATCACTACAGTTCGGCTGTGCCACGGCCTGCGCATAGCCGTACGCCGCACCCTTCACATCGTTGTAACCCCGTTCCGTATCGGCAAGGCCGAACCACGCCATCTGCAATCGGGGGTCGGTGAAAAAACCCGGCTTCTGCGCGTCGGCGATGACCCGCTTGTACTCGGCAATGGCCTCCGCCCCGTGACCTTCATCCTTCAGAAGGTTCGCCACCTCAAGGCGGAACAGGTAGTCATGCGGGTATTCCGCCGCTAGTCCGCGCTCCACGGCCAGCGCCTCGGGGTACCGGCCATCGTGTCGAAGAAAGAGGCTCAGCGCCGTGCGCGCCTGCACTTTGGTCACAGCTCCGCGCTCGGCGTCTTCGCGCAGCATCTGCAAGCCCTTTTCTCTGGAGCCGCCTACCCCCATGATCCCCACCATCATGCGTACGACACGCGGCAGACTGGCCACGGCAAACTGCTGGATGCCCACCGCCATCAACGCGTCCGCATACTGCGGGTCCAGCTTCAATACCGCCTCAGAGTCGTTTCTCGCCTGGTACCCTTGCCGCGCCGCCGCCGCGAACGCATGGTCCACCAGCGTGATGAATGAGGCATGCAGCCCCTTGGCATAGCCGCGGGCGAATAGGGCGTTTCTATCGTTCGGATTTGCTTTCAGACGGGCGTCACACATCGCGATCACCTTATTCGTCAGGCTCTCGATCCCGTCGCGTGTTCCCTGGGGCACATTGACGTCGCGTTTATTGGAAAGAAAGCTGTCATGGGCGTAATAGGTGGTGTCCAGCAGGTCCTGGTGATACAACTCACGAAAAATCGTGACCAGCAGCACGTAGTTCCAGGCCATCGGCTCCTGCGCGTGCGTTCCCGAGACTCCATTGAAGATCTTCAGCGCGCCGTCGTAGTCCAGATTGTAGAAACGCTCGAGCCCCTGTTTGACTGTGGGATCCAGGTTCAGCGGATCGGTATGGACGTTGGTCTGTGCAGCCGCCCCAACGCTGCTCCCAACCCAGAAAATCAATCCTGCCAGAGCCGTCGCCACACGCCCTCGAGATCTTCGCCCTACCCGCAATCCCACTCCTTCGCGCTCGCGACTAAACTATACCTTGAGCGCGTCGCTGCTTACTTCGCCTCATCACCTATGGATTTACAGACCATCCTCCCTTGCCTTCTGCTCCTCATCGCCTGCGGTGCCTTCATCTTCTGGCCGCAGGGCACCGCCTTCCTCATCCCGGCACGCGAGAAGACCCGATTGGATTACCTGAGCGAACGCAAAGACGTCATCTATGACAACCTTCGCGACCTGAACTTCGAGTACCGCGCCGGCAAGTTCCCCGAAGAGGATTACCAGCGCCAGCGCGAGTCCCTGGAAGCAGAAGCGGCTCATGTACTGGATGAAATGGACACGTTAAGCGTCCAGGCGGGCTAACTCCTTTGCCCACTCGGCTGACGTATCCTGAAGGGGTGCGTTCCCTTCGCAATCTCCGCTCCCTGACCGCCAGCCTGGCCTTGCTGCTCCCGGCTCTCGCCCACGCAGCTGCCCCGATCACCGGCATCGTCACCAATAAGACCAGTGGCAAGCCCGCCGCCGGCGACGAGGTCGTGCTTATCCAGCTGCAGCAGGGTATGCAGGAGTCCAACCGGACTACCACAGATTCCCGCGGCCACTTTTCACTTCCAGTCCCGGACGATGGTATGCACCTGGTCCGCGTCACGCACCAGAAGGCCACGTACTTCACTCCCGTGCAGCCGGGTACCAGCACCGCTGACGTCACGGTCTATGACGCCTCCCCGCAGGTTTCCGGCGTGTCCACCGGGGTCGAAGAGCTTCACGTCGAAGCCACGCCCAACGAACTTCATGTCGTCGAGGTTTTGCAGGTCCTGAATAACTCGGCACCGGCGCGCACGCAATTTGGCCCGGATGGATACGACTTCTATCTGCCCAAGGGCGCTCTGATTGGCCGTACCGGCGCCATCACGCAGAACGGCATGCCCGTTCAAACACCCGCCGTTCCCCGCAGTGATCCTGGCCACTTCAGCTTTCTGTTCCCCCTCCGTCCCGGGGAGACTCAGTTTGGCATCGGGTACACCCTGCCCTACACCGGTAAGTTCACCTTTACACCGCATCTGACTGCGCCCGTAAAGACCTTTGCCATCCTCGTTCCGACGTCCATCTCCCTGACCCCTACCGGCCATGTGGCGCTCAGCCTTCAGGGCGGCAAGCCGGGCATCAAGACCTATATCGCCCAGGATGTTTCGCCGGAGAATCCACCCGAGTTCTCAGTAGCGGGCACGGGCAGTTTGCCCGAGAACAGTGCCGGAGGCGAAACGGGGGCCAACGGAAGCGCACCCAACGCCGCCACAGCCAACCCGGGAAGCAATTCGGACGCCAATGCTCCCGCAGTCAGCAACTCCGATCTGGCAGGTGGCCGCGGCTTGAACAACCCGCTGAACGAGGGCGGCGACCGCGACCCGTGGGCGAAGTACAAATGGTGGATCCTCACGGGGTTGGCGCTTTTGCTGGCCGGCGCTGCCGGTATCCTGCTGCGGAAGCCAGGGGGAGAGCGAGCGGCGGGCGCGCCTGTCCCCCCTTCGCCTAAGACCTGGCCACCGGCTCCGATAGCGGTGAGCAGTGCAGCGCCAGCGCAAACCGGTGCTAGTGACTCGCTGTTGCAGGCGCTCAAGGAAGAACTGTTCGCCCTGGAGACCGAGCGTCTTCAGCGTCGTATCTCGGAAGCTGACTATGTCGAAGTCCGGGCGGCGTTTGAACTCATCCTCCGCCGCACCCTCGCTCGCTCGGATGTGTCGTCGGGCCCATCAACGCCCGCGACTGCCGTGGGCACCCCCGAACCTGCGCTCACCAGCCAGCGACGCGCATGAAGCTGAGTTTTCGCGTCATACGCCTCATCGCGCTCGCCCTGTGGGTCGGCGGCATTGTGTTCTTTCTCGCCGTGGCCAGCGTTGCCTTCAAGACAATGCCGGATGCTCACTACGCCGGCATCATCGTCCGCGGCTCCCTGCTCGCGCTGCATCGCATTGGGCTCTTCGCGGGAGTCATCTACCTGTTCTTCACTCTCGCCCTGCTGGCCACCCACGACTCCCACCCGGTACGTGCGGTCGAGATCGTGCTGGTCGTCTCCATGGTGGCGCTCACCCTTTATCTGCAGCAATCCGTACTGCCGCACATGGAGACAGATCGCCTCACCCTGGGTGGGGATGTTCAGACCACCTCGCCAGACTTGCCCGCGCATCGCCACTTCGACCGCTTGCACGTCCTGTCCACTCGCCTGGAAGGCACGGTTCTCCTGGAGGGCCTGGCTTTGCTGTGCATGGCTCCCATACAGAACCCGGAGCTACACCGCTAGCCTGATCCCCGCCTCTTCTCAGGCTGAGACTCGCTCACTCGACGGGCAACTTCGCCTTGTACCCATCTCGCGCCACGATGGAGTATTTCAGCGCCTTGCCCTTCTCGTCCGACATCTTCAAGGGCTTGCCCTCGTTGTCGACCAGGTAGATTTTCACCTTGCGGTACGACCCATCGTTCTTCGTGTTCGTGGGCCGGTAGGTCAGCACGTACTTGTTCCGGATGGAGTCGCTGATCCGGGAGAAAATGTCCGGCATCTCGCCCTGAAACACTGGCTTGAAATACATCCCTCCCGTCATCTGGGCAAAGGTGCGCATCTCGTTGTCGGCTTGCAGATAGGTCAGCTCTCGTGGGCCACCACCACTGCGCATTTCCGCGCGCATGCCACCCGTGCTGATGCTGAAGATGGTGGTGTTCTGGCTGCCCTTCACCTTCGCCAGCATTTGATCCAGTGTGAGCTTCGACATCGTGTCGACGCCGCTGGAGATCAGGACGATGTACTTCTGCCCGTCGACACGGGAAAGCCGGTCGATCGTCTCGTAAAGCGCGTCGAATTCGTTGGTTTCATGCCACGCCGGGATCATCAGGCTGCTGATCGCCTGCGCCACCACGTCTCGATTGTTCGTGAAATCACACAGGATGTGAGGGCGTATGTCGTAGGTCTCCACCGCGACGTAGTCATCCGGCTGCAGCGTCCGGAAGAACGCCACCGAGGCGTTCTGCATGTCGTTGATGAACCAATAGGAATTCGCGGCAAACTCCAGCAACATTACGGCCGTGATGGGCGCCTTGGTTGTCCGAACGGTTTGGACCCGCTGCTCGACACCGTCCTCCACCACGAGGAAGTTGTCTGCCTTCAGACCCGGAACGAACTGCCGCGTCTTGTCCAGCAACACGCTCACGTCCAGGTTCACAATCGGGACATCGACGCGCAGGGAATATATATCGCCATTGGGATTTTTCGGTTTCTCCTCGGCGGGCGCTGGCGGCGGTGGAGGCTCGGCGTCGTCCTTTTTTTTGGGCAGCACGATGCTGTCGTTCGAGGTTGCCGGTCCACTATCATCCGTGGTAGCCGGCGGCTTCGTCTGCTGCGGCGGCGTCCCACTCGGGGTCTGCTGCGTCCACGCACTCCCACTCAGAACAAAGCCGAGTGCTACACCTACCGTCCATTGGCCCATTCTCATTGCTGACTCCATCCCCGCACGACGCACGGCCGCGCTGGCTTCACGCACACCGATGCCACCTTTATAGACGACCCAAGCCTGTCTTTAGCTTACGGAACGCCTCTGCCCGGATGCAGTTCCGGAGACCTTCAATTCTCCACTCTGGCAAGTGCGATAATTCCTGCATGCACGCCTGGCTCCGCTACAGCCTTCTCGCCACGACCACGGTAGCGGGCTCTGCCCACTGGGTCGCCGGGACTGATACCACTCCCGCGTACTACACCATGGCCCCGCACCGCCCTGACGGCCCGATCCTTTCCGGGGACCAGCTCACAGGGCAGTTCTTCTCGCATCCATTCCAGGTCGAGGCCTACCAGATGGCCGCCCGGATCGAGAAGGTGCTGTACGCCCAACCTTGCTACTGCCGGTGCGACCGCGCTATGCGCCACAAGTCGCTCCATTCCTGTTTCGAGGGAACGCACGGCGCCATCTGCGGCACTTGCATGCGCCAGGCCGTGTACGCCTACCAGCAGACTAAGTTGGGCAAGACTCCGGAACAGATCCGGCAGGGCGTCGAGCAGGGCGATTGGCAAACCATCCGTCTCGAAGATGCCAGTCTCTAGCTTCCGCTCGTCAGAAGGTGTTCGTACACGGCAGCGGTAGCGTCGGCGATCTCCGCCCAGGACTGATCGCCGAAGCGCATCGCGGTAACCGCGCCGCTCAGCCTCTCCCGCAAGCCAGGCTCCTCGGCGGTGCGCAAAAGCGCCTCTGCCATTTGCTTTGGGTTCTGAGGATCCACCAGCAGCGCGCTCTCTCCGTTTACGAGCAGTTCCCGAAAGACCGGCAGATCGCTGGCGACGATTGCCTTGCCCAGCGCCAAGCCCGTGGCTAAGGCTCCGCTCGTGGTGATGGCTCGGTACGGATAGACGACGACCGTCGCGGCCCGGTAAGCGGCAACCAACTCCTCTGCAGAACAGAACCTGAAGTGGAAGCGCACGCGCCTTAGACCGAGTTCTTTCGCCTGCTGCTCCAGCGTCGCCAGGAGAGAAGGCTCCCCGGTACCCAGAACGACAAGCGTCAGTCTCTCGGACCGGGCTTCAACCTCCTTCCATGCGGACAAAAGGAGATCTACGCCCTTGTAAGGAAAGAGGATGCCCTGCCAGAGCACCATTTGCTGCTCCTCTTCGACCCCAAGGGCTGCCAGGGTCTCTCCCGTTCCTTGGGCCGCCAAGTCATAGAAGAACGGCCCATGCGGGATGACAGAGATCTTCGATCCCGGCATCGCAAACCCGGCCACTAAACGCTTGCGGATATGGGCGGAGTGGCAAATTAAAGCGTCCATTTCCGCGTACAGCTTCCCGTAGAGATCCCGGAACGCCTGCCCGGTGTCATGCGGCATCAGGTCGTGCACGGTCAGCACAAGCCGTGACCCACGCCATCGGCAGAACCGCACAAAGAACAGATCCAACGGCAATCGTGAGCGCAGCAGGGGAAGGAACTGCACATGCACGATCTCCGGCGGTCGCCAGGAAAACCGAAGCGCCAGAATCAGCAGGTTGCCCACGCCCTCAAGCAGCTTCAAGATCCGCCGCGCGCTTCGAGCCAGATTTAGTCTGCCCACCACATCCGCCATCCCCGGATCGAGACGAAGTCCCCGCGCCCGGAAACACTCGCGATCCAGGTAGTAGGTGATCGACCCAATCTGCACGTCGACTCCCGCCGCCAGCAATGCGCGGGACAGGTACGCCGTGTAGTAGGGCACGGTCGCCCATAAATCCATCATGAAGACATGCGGCTTGGCCTTAGCTGAGGTCAACGCGCTCCGTCCAGGTTCGGAGTTCCCTGTTTCGAGATCGATCGATGGGCCAGAGCGCGCCGGTACACCGCAACGTAGTCCGCCGTCATCCGCTGGGCGGAGAACACCTCCAGAACACGCTGTCGGCCGGCCTGACCGAAGCGTTCCCGTAACCCTTCATTATGGAGCAGTGTCTCGATGGACCTTGCGAGGGCCTCGGGCGACCCGGGCTCAACCAGAAAGCCTGTCCCTCCATTCACAACGACCTGCGGAACCTCTCCAACAGCTGTAGCTACAATCGGCAGGCTGTGCGCCATGCCCTCCAATAACGCCATCGGCAGACCTTCCTGTCGCGATGCGGAAACCATGACGTCCAGCGATCGATAGAAGGCCGGCATATCGGTCTGCTGTCCCAGCAGCGTCGCATGATCGTGCAGGTTCAGCTTGTCCAGGAGAGCTGCGAGTTCCGCACGCTCCGGCCCGTCCCCGGCCACGACGAACTCCACCTTGGGATAGTTCGGCGCAAGCCGGGAAACCGCTTCCAGGAAAATGTCCACCCCCTTCTCCGGCGCAAGCCGCCCCACGAGCCCCACCCGTAGATCCTCGACAACGCCGGCGCCGGTTTTGGGGCCTTCGTCCACAGCGGGAGGGGGCAAACTCACCCCATTCCGAATTAGACGGACCTTCTCTGCAGACACGCCAGCCCGAAGCAAGCGCGTCTGCACCTCCGCCGACACCGCAACCACCTCGTCGAAGTGCCGCAGCACCCGACGGTCGATCGCTCCGTAGATCCCTACCGCCAGGTCGTTGTCATACCACGTATGACAAGTAGAGACGAGCGCGGGCCGCCGATTGCCACGGAACGCGAGATACGCATAAATATCCGCTTTATAGCCGTGTGCATGGACAATGTCGACTTCGAGGCGCTCGGTCATCCTGCGAATGACTCTTGGCACAGCGAAGTCCAGCTGTCCACGACAAGTCAGCAGCTCCGACGCCACGCCCGCCCGCATCGCTGCAACATGGAGATCCGGAACCGGGTGCCCGGCATGGGAGAACACGCTCAGGAGATTGTTACCCTGCTGGCTCGCCTCCATTTCAGCGGACAGTTGGAGAATCACCGCTTCGGCACCGTACATCCCGCCACTGCTGATCAGGTGCAACACTCTCACGGAAGGCGTGCCTCGGGTTCTGGGATCTCCGGCTCCTGCCGATTGCCAAAAGCCCAGATCCGGGCGTACAGCCGATCGCCAAGGACTTGCTTCGCCGTGGCTTTGAGCTTCGCCGTTCGCTCGATCCTCGTCAGAGCACCGGACCTGCTGTCGAGCACCTGCTCCAGCCACGCCACCGTGGTTCCGCCTAAAAGGTTCAGACGACCAACCGTCTTCGGCTTCTCATGCATGTCCTCAGCCCTGGGATAGGAGGTAAAAATCTGACGGTAGCCCGCTTGCTCACAGGCGCCTAGCACCCTGGCATTGGCCCGTCCGCCCGGCAGCGAAATCAAGCTGATGGCCGCTCCAAGACCGTCTTCCAGACGCTTCCGCGCACCCTGCAACTCCTCGTCCAGCTCCCCTGGGGAACAAGCGGTCAGCAGCTTGTGCGTCATGCCGTGCGCCCCGATGCGGTGACCAGAGGCCTGCAG
>CAXTGN010000039.1:0-5894 GCA_964243455.1 uncultured Acidobacteriaceae bacterium | reverse complement strand
CGCAATTGTGGCCAGGTCATGAAACCCGTGCGTTGCCCTGTCCACCCCGCTGTGACAAAGAACGTTGCCTGCAGGCCATGACGCTCCAGAATCGGTTGCGCTAAGGTAAGGTCCGAAATGTTTCCGTCATCAAAGGTGATCTCCGGGCGAAACTCACCTTCCGCTCCCGCATTTCGGATGCGACCAAAGAGCTCACAATGCTCCTCAAACTCCTTGCAGGGAGTGATGTAGGAGTAGCGGCTCTTGGCTGGCCGCAGCTCATGGTAAAGAAAGTGCAGACTTCTCATGGGCGCTGTCCAAGATCATACTGAGTTGAAGAGGGGTCGCCTATGTTACAACCGGGGCACGGAGCGTCGTCCAGACGACGACCATGACCCAGAACTAGACACAGCGCCATCGTCCATCCCCCGGAATATGCACGCCCTGGTGCTTCCGACCTCCTTCCTGAGTGGGAGGTGCGAAATAGAATCCATAAGTCACACTTTGAGTGAGCAGCGAAGCTCGGCATCAATCCATTGCCTCTGGACAGACATGACGCATTATCAACCCGCATTTACACGAGCCCCGTCGACAGAGAGCCGCCCCGAAATCCAGCATCCCGGAACCAACCTAAGTGTCACTAGGTCCAAATGCCGGGAAGAGGTGCCCGCGTGACGTTGGATGTCATCCTGTGCACTTACAACCGCAGTGCTTTGCTGCGGAAAGCAATCGAAAGCGTGTTGCGGGCCCCCGTTCCTTCTGGGCTGCACGTCGAGCTGTTCGTCGTGGATAACAACAGTCCGGATCACACAGCTGCAGTGGTCCAATCATTTCAGGCAAGTGCCACGGTTCCGATCCACTACGTCCTGGAGACTAGTCAGGGCCTGTCCTACGCGCGCAATGCCGGCATCAGGGCAGGAACAGGAAGCATCATCGCCATGATCGACGACGACGAGGAGATCGAAGAGAACTGGTTTCACGTCATCGCCAGGGAAATGCAAAATCCGAAGGTGGACCTCATTGGCGGCCCATACCTTCCAAACTGGCAGGCCCCCGCTCCCCATTGGCTGCCGCCGGGATATCACGCGGCCATCGGCGCCATTCCGCCCAAGACCCGGGGATGGTATAGCGGAGGTCAAGCGGGGATGCTGAGCGGCGGAAATGCAGTCGTTCGCCGGGAGGTGTTCGAGCGCATCGGCATGTATTCCGTCCGTCTCGGCAGAACGAACAAGGGCCTGCTCTCTGAAGAAGATGCGGAGTTCTTCCGCCGTGCGCTCGCCGCCGGCTTCGATGGACTTCACGTCCCTGATTTGGCCGTATACCACTTCATCCCCGTTGAGCGGCTCACGCGCAAGTATCACAGGCGATGGGCGTTTTGGCGCGCCGTCTCCCACGGTGTGCTCGATCGGGAGTCCCCGGAACTCGTCGCATACGTGTTCGGTATTCCGCGCTATCGCATTGGACGGGCGATTCGCAGTTTATTCACGATGCCGAAACACTTCTTCGCCCGGAGCGGGGCAGGTCAAGCGTTCGCCCATGAGCTCGCCAGCTGGGATCTTCTTGGTTTCGTTTATGGTCGGTTCGTCTTCCGCTTGCCTGAAGAGCAGTCTCAAAAAACTACTTGAAGATGGTTCGGCCTGAGGGCAAATCGTTCCTAAGCCGTTTTCGCCCTGCATCGTTGGACTTCACTTCCAGGTTTTTCCTCTGCCAAACACCTGGGCATAGATAGCTAGCCACCCACGTGGTGCGCGGCCTTCTCCTGGTTTCCTAGGCGAACAATCCCGCCTTTTTGTGCAGGAAAGAACGGAGTTGCGGAAGTGCCTGACTGCGCAGGTTCTCTCTATACGCAACAGCGACCGCTGCCAGAAAGATAGGAAGAATCATCAAAGTCTGGGCAAAGAACGCGATGATGCTTGTAGGTTGCTTGTAGATATTGATCAGGTAGGACGCTGCAGCAAACGGTAGAACACACACCAACATAGGTCCCCAAATCTGGGTTAGCACGCGCCATACGCTCAATCCAACCATCTTGGCCACGAATGGCGGCCAGAGAAACAGGTGTATGAAAAGATTGGGGATTACGGTTCCAATTGCGACGCCATAGATGCCCAGGGGCCGCACGAGCAAAACACTTAGCACCAGATTAGCGATACCTTCGCCAATCGCCCACTTGGCTGTGATTTTATGCCGGTCCGTTCCGAAGGCAATAGCGAATGCGGCCGAGTTGGCCTGCGAGAAAATCATGGTACCGGCTAAAAGGATCAACACCGTCCCAGACCGCTGCATATACTGCGGTCCCATCCAAAGCCCTATAAAGGTACGTCCCCGGATCATCAAGGTCGTGAGGATTGGCAACGACAGTGCCATCATGGCGCGTGTACCACCCGCATACAGGGTCCGGAGCTTGGCCGTATCACCAGCAGCGTCGTAGGTGCTCGCAGCAGGAACGAAGCTCATTGTCATCGCGCCAGTGAGCTGATCTGTGTACCGCACCAGGGAGCCACCGATGGCATAAAACGTAACAGCAGCTGTTGACACAAAACCGCCTACAACCAGGTTGTCCGTCTGATACACGAGCTGGATGGCGACTGTGGTTAGGAAGGCATACAAGCTGTAGGACCACAGGGAACGCAAGATCTTTCTCTCGGGACGCTTCAACCGAACTCGCAATTCGGGATACAAACGCTTACCGATGATCACAAGCGTCACATTCGCCACCAGCGCTGCGGCGAACTCACAAAGGGCGATCGCCACAATGCCGTAACCATGCCTCAGGACGAAGAGGACACCCGTGACGCGGACGACAAGCTGAATCAAGGTTACTGCCGTCTGTAAGTCATAGCGGTTCAGACCGGAGACCACCCCACCAAAGACTCCCATCGACATGACAATGGCTAAGTTAGAGCCGACGATCATGACCGCAATCTGCGCAGAGCGGGCCATACTCCCTGGGACCTTGAAAAGAACTGGAAAGAGCAGAGCCAATCCTAAGGACAATAGGAGCACCAGGACGCTAACTTGCAACCGTACCCAAAGCGCCGCCGAGACGGCCGACGATGCTTCCTCATGGTTCCCTACCGTCCGAGCACGCGACACAAAGCGCAGCACTGAACTGCGCATGCCAAGATCCAACATTCCCAGATAATTGATGGAGGATATCGTAAGAACCCACACACCGTATGCCACGTTCCCCAGGTGGTGCACGATGTAGGGCGAGAGGAAAAAACCTACAGCCATGTTAGCGGCGGTCGCGACCCAGTTAGAGAAAACGTTCCTCACGATGTGTCGAAAGCGCAGTTGCACGCAGGAACTCCGTTCTGATGGGAAGCTCGAAGCCGGCTTCAGTAATCTTCAGTCACCCTCAATACTGAAGATTCAGGGTGATTCTTCTTTCTGAATCAGCCGCAAGTATACCGGAGCCTTCGGGGCGCCCTGACGTGTCATGGCAGTCACGCTTGTGTGATTCCATGACACTTCTTCTCGTGCTATACACACCAGAGACACTCCATCGATGGTACAGACAATACTTCGAGCGATCTTCTGGCTCTCGTTCGGACTGGTCACCTACGCCTACATCGGATACGCGTTTCTTCTGGCGCTGCTGTTCCGCCTTCGGCCCCGACCCGTCGTCCCCGCCCCGATTCAGCCTTCCGTATCGATCATCCTTGCCGCCCACAACGAGGCCGCGAACCTGCCGCGCAAGCTTGCCGGCCTTTACGCGCTGCATTACCCCGCGAACAAGGTCGAGATTG
The DNA here is from genome assembly GCA_964243455.1 of uncultured Acidobacteriaceae bacterium. Classification (GTDB taxonomy): domain Bacteria; phylum Acidobacteriota; class Terriglobia; order Terriglobales; family Acidobacteriaceae; genus Granulicella. The sequence goes on along the minus strand of CAXTGN010000039.1, from coordinate 2,163 downwards.
TTGTCGCCTCCGACGCATCCACCGACGGGACGAACGCCATTCTGAACGAACATGCCGCGCGTGTAACTGCCGTCTGGCTTGCCACCCCGGCCGGAAAGGCTGGCGCACTGAATCATGCTGTGGCGGCCTCGCACGGTGAAATCCTGGTCTTCATGGACGCGCGTCAGTCCGTGGACCCCGACGCACTCTCAGAGCTCGTTTCCTGCTTCGCTGATCCGACCGTCGGCGCCGTCAGTGGCGAGCTGCTCCTTGAAGCCGAGGACGGATCACCTTCGCCCGACGCCCTGGGCATCTACTGGAAAATTGAAAAGCAGGTGCGCAAACTCGAATGCGCAACCGGGTCTGTGGTGGGCGTCACCGGTGCGCTGTTTGCAATGCGTCAGGAGCTTTTCGTTCCGCTTCCTCCCGGCACGCTCCTCGACGACGTCCTCACCCCCATGAACGTCGCTCGGTCCGGCAAGCGCGTGCTCTTCCTGGAAACCGCGATCGCCCGAGACCGCATCTTCGCCGAACCCGGCAAGGAGTTCGCCCGCAAGGTACGCACACTGACCGGCAACTATCAGCTTCTGCAGCTCGCGCCCTGGCTCCTCACCCTCCGCAACCCCCTTCTCTTTCGGCTGATCAGCCACAAACTGCTCCGGCTGATTGTTCCGCTGCTTCTCATCCTGATGCTGGTGGCATCGGCGGCCAGCAACGGCCCTGTGTACAGGGCAGCGTTGGCCCTGCAACTTCTGGTCTACGGCCTCGCCCTTGTCGGGGCACTCTTTCCAGCGACCAGGCAATTTCGTGTGATCTCCATTGCTTATACGTTTGCTATGTTGAACGCTGCCGCTGCTGCAGCGTTTTACAATCTGCTCATGGGTCGTGCGCGCTGGGCCTAGCCGTCAGCGCCGGGAAATTATGAAGAGGTCAGTGCAATGGGAACAGGGATAGGTCACTTCATACCCTTCATCGCCTACCTCGGCTTTTGGGTAGCCATCGTCGTGTCGCTGGTCTACAGCCCTCGCTTTGGTCTCTACTACATGATCCCGTTCCTGCCCTACCGGACCATGCGCGATCACTTCCTTGACTGGCCGCTCGGTGGGAATGTGCTCACCATCCTGGTCGCTGCCGTCTTTCTTGGAGCTCTGCTGCGGGGCAAGCGCCCGCCGAAAAATGCCCTTCCCTGGATCTGGCTGGGCTTTGCTGTCTACCTTTACCTTTCCATGTGGCTGGGCACAGCACTCACCAACGCACCGCCGCCTCTTTGGCTTTCTGACATGAACTTCGTCACCTGGAAGGACTACATGCTAATGCCGCTGATCTTTGTGTCAGCCGCTATGGTGATAGAAGACCGTCAAGCCATCCGTACGGTGATGATCCTGACCGCCTTCTCGGTCCTCAGCATTGACCGCAGTTCGTTGATGGATAGCTTGTCCCACAGCTGGGGCACCTTCGACGAGAACAAGAGAAGCGGTGGTCCACTCGGCTACGGTTCAAATCAAACAGCAGCATTCTTCTCGCAGTTCGCCATGTTCTTTTGGGGTTCCGTACGATACCTGACCCGTCGAAAGGTCAAGCTGGCCGCGTACGGCACCGTCGCCCTGACCTTGCTTGCATGCATGTATTGCTTCTCTCGCGCCGCGTACATGGCGATCGTCGTGTGCGTCGTCCTGCTCGGCATCATCAAGGACCGCAAGCTCATCATCCTCGCCGGGGTCTTCCTTGTCACGTGGCAGGCAATCGTACCTGCAGCCGTGACAGAACGCGTCAAGATGACACACGATGAAAACGGACAACTTGAAGCCTCTGCCCAGGAGCGGGTCGATCTCTGGACCGACGCGGAGGAAGTGATCCTTCACTACCCCATCTTTGGTACCGGCTTCGCCACCTTCCAGTACGGCGAGCACGTTGACAACCTGAAAGACACGCATAACTGGTACGTGAAGGTTCTCGTAGAAACCGGTGTCGTTGGCTTCATTTTCGCCCTCGCGATGCTTTACCAGATGTTCGCTCTGGCGGTGCGCCTCTTTCGGAAGGCAACCGATCCCCTGTACCGGGGTTTCGGCCTCGGTCTGCTCATCTGTCTCACGAGCCTCGCCATCACGAACTTCTTCGGTGACCGCTGGACCTACATTGAGATCAATGGCCTGCTGTGGGTTCTGATCGGAGCCGGCCTTCGTG
>CAXTGN010000038.1:14238-18252 GCA_964243455.1 uncultured Acidobacteriaceae bacterium | reverse complement strand
CAGCGGATCAAGCGAGGTAGACGCCGAAGCCATGGATAGCATCTCGGTGACCGGAGTCGTCTCTGCATGGGTGGCTGCGACAAACCGGGTCAGTCCGTTTGTTTCCTGCGGGGTAAGCTCCTGGCTGGTGCGCGCCGCGAGATCGGCGGCCATGATCGTCCGCGCCCGCGAGAGCAGCATGGAACGGAACGCGGCCGAGAAGCCCTGCACGCCCGTGAGCGCGGCCACGCCAATGGCAACCGACAACACCACAAAGGCGAACTTGCCGCGTGAAGAGCGGAGTTCCCGCGTCGCGATACGGGCAGCCGTGGCAAAGGATAAACGCGCCATGGCTTAAACCTCGGCCAGCGGTGTTACTGGGGCAGCCGTTCGCTCGTCGGCGATCACCAGACCGTCGCGCAGAACGATACGCCGCCCGGCATGCCCGGCCAGGACAGGATCGTGCGTAACCAGCACGAGCGTTGTGCCTTCCGCCTGGTTCAGGCGCAGCAGCAGCTCGAGGATGTGCTGGCCATTGCCTGAATCGAGATTGCCTGTCGGCTCATCGGCCAGCACGATGGGCGGCCTCAGAATAAAGGCGCGCGCCAGGGCAACGCGCTGCTGCTCGCCCCCGGAAAGCTGTACAGGATAGTGATCCGCCCGCGCGCTCAGGCCCACCGAGGCAAGCAAGGTCCGCGCGCGTTCAAGGCCTGGCTTCATGTCGCGGCTTTCTTCGTTCAGCTCAAACGGCAGCAGAACATTCTCCAGCGCGGTCAGGGTAGGGATCAGCTGGTAGCTCTGGAAGACAAAGCCGATGGTGCGGCCGCGCAGCTGCGCCAGTTGGTTCTCCGGCAGGTAGCTGATGGCGGTGCCATTAAGCGAGACGGAACCTGCCGTCGGGTTATCCAACCCGGCCAGCAGCCCCAGCAGCGTCGACTTTCCCGAGCCTGAGGCGCCCATGATGGCGACGAACTCGCCGCGTTCCACGGAAAAGTCGATGCCCTTCAAGATCTCGAGTGTTGACGTACCGGTGCGCAGCGATTTCCGCAGCCCTTCCACGACGATCATGGGAGATGTTGCCGGGTCGCCGGGCAATCTTTGTCCATTTCTCTGCAGCAACACAGCCCTCTGACTAAAATTGGATACGTGCGATTTACTCAAACTGTTCCCATCTTAGCTACACTTGCGACCCTGATTGTTTCTGCCTCCGCGTCCATGCGTGCGGTGGAGGCGGCCACACCTGCTGTTCACGGAGTCGAAGCGACCGGTCCTTCCGATACAGGCGCTGGCAGGCCTGTGCTGGTTTGCTTCGGCGATAGCCTCACGGCCGGTGCCGGGGTTGAGCCTGAGGAAGCCTACCCCGCCTACCTGCAGCGGCGCCTGGACCAGGCGGGTTACAACTACCACGTTGTTAACGCAGGCGTGAATGGCAACACGACCAAGGACGGTGTCGACCGCCTGGCGCAGGTGCTGCGCCAGCACCCCGAGGTCGTCGTGGTGGAGTTCGGTGGCAACGATGGTCTGCGTGGTCTTCCGGTCACGCAGGCTCAACGCAACCTGGACACCATCGTGCAACGGCTGAAGGCAAGCGGGGCCAAAGTCGCGATGGCCGGCATTACCCTCCCGCCCCAGTACGGCGGAGAGTACATCCACAACTTCAACGCGATGTTCCCTGCTGTTGCCACGCGGAATCATGTGCCCTTGCTGCCCTTTGTGCTGCAGGACGTCTATGGCGTTCCCGGCGACATCCAGGAGGACGGCATCCACGCCACCGCGCAGGGCAATAAGCAGGTCGCGGCCAATGTAGAGCATCTGGTCGCGCCGCTGTTGAAGAAGTAGCCCCTAGCCGAGGACCACGACCGGCTGCATCAGCGTGCCGGCAACGCGCCGAGCAATCGCAAACAGATCGCGTGGCCCGGCAAACACCTTCACCATCGGGGCCCGCGAGAACTCGGGCACGTTGACCTGCATGCCGTTGCGGATGCGGCCTATCGTGGGCTCGTCGACAATCACGGCCGGCATCTCCGGCAGCAGAAGCCTCGGGTGCACCAGACGATCTTCCATCGCCTCCCGCGGCAACGCTTTCAACTCGTCGAAAGCGATCGTCTCAGCCAGCGTGAACGGTCCAGCCGCGGTACGCCTCAGGCTGGCGAGGTGCGCGCCGCAGTCGGCCAACTGGCCCAGTTCGTGCGCCACGGAGCGCACGTAGCCGCCTGAGGAGACGTGCATGGAAAAGCCCGCGACCTCCTCTTCAAGCGAGTGGAGGGTGAAGTCGTGAATGTGGATGCGGGCAGGTTTCACGGGCACCTCTTTTCCTGCTCGCGCCAATTTGTAGGCAGGGACACCATTGATCTTCTTCGCGGAGAAAACCGGGGGGACCTGATCGATCTCACCGTGGAACCGTTGCGCCAGCTCCTGCAGACCTCCCAGCGATAAGCCAAGCGCCTTCGGCGCAGAAGCCGTCTCTCCTTCTGCGTCGAAGGTATCCGTGCTCCAGCCGAAACGGATAGTCCCTGTGTAGCGTTTCTCCGCCGCGTTCAAAAATTGCGCCAGCCGTGTGTACTTCCCAAGCAGCAGGGGCAAGACACCCGTGGCCATCGGATCCAAGGTGCCGAGGTGCCCTACGGAGCGCTCGCCTGTGGCGCGGCGCACAACGTTGACAACGTCGTGCGAGGTCATGCCTGCCGGCTTATCGAGAACCAGCAGACCATTCATGTTGCTTTCGGACGAACGGCCACTCAACGGTTCAGCTCGATCAGAGACAGGAACTCATTCCGCGTCTGCATCTGCGTCTTGAAGACGCCCAGCATGGCACTGGTGACCGTCCGAGACAGCTGCTTTTCAACGCCGCGCATCATCATGCACAGGTGTTGCGCCTCCATGGTCACCGCGACCCCTTGCGGATGAATGGCGTCCTCGATGGCCTCGGCAATCTCGCGCGTCAGACGCTCCTGCACCTGCAGGCGACGGGCAAACACGTCCACAATGCGAGGGATCTTGCTCAAGCCGATGACCTTGCCCTGAGGGACGTAAGCCACATGCGCGCGGCCAAAGAAGGGCAGCAGATGATGCTCGCACATCGAGTAGAACTCGATATCGCGAACGATGACCATCTCGTCGTAATCCACATCGAAGAGCGCGCCGTTGATGGCGTCTGCGGGAGTCTGCGTGTAACCGCGAGTCAGGAAGTGCATGGACTTCTCCATGCGCCCCGGCGTGTTGACCAGGCCATCCCGCGCGGGGTCTTCGCCGATGCGCGTCAGGACCTCCGCATAGATCTGGCTCAGGCTGGCGTCTTTCAACGACAGAGCTTCGGCGCGATGCGCCTGCGCGGCCGCAGACTCTCCCGGATGTTCCGGGCCGGGTGCCTCGATGGGTGCTTTGGTCGTCATGGTGCGCGTACGGTCTTCTCTCTTCTCTTCGTGCCGAGGGTGAATGTGTGTCACCCGAAATAGTCGAAGGCGTTGTTGTTAGTCTCTTCTACGCGAATCCGGGATAGCCGTGCCGGGGCGTGCTCTGCCGCAAAAGGCTCCATCACCTGCCAGAGCATCACGGCCAGATTTTCCGTGCTCGGAACGCAGGTATGAAAGGCAGGATCTTCGTTCAGGTTGGCGAAGTCAAAGCGGTCGAGCACATCGCGTCGAACGAACTTGTCCAGATCGGCCAAACTCACCACCATACCGGTATCGGCGTCCACTGGACCCCGGAGTGTGACCTGGACCGTGTAGTTATGTCCATGCCCGAAAGGGTTGTTGCACTTGCCGAACATTTCGCGATTGCGCGCGTCGGACAGGTGATCCACGTGAAGCCGGTGCGAGGCGCTGAAGCGATAGCGGCGGCTCAGTTCGGCGACTGCGGCGCTGGCGGGGGCGCTCAATCGCCCTCACCATAGAAATCCGCGAACAGGTCCGGCGTCTCGTACACGCGTACTCGATGCAGGGCAGCATGGGGGATCTTGCCGTCGAGCCGGCGCCAGATCGCAATCGCGATGTTCTCCGTCGTAGGCTGCAGCGTCGCGAACTCCGGCACCTCATG
>CAXTGN010000038.1:3627-14228 GCA_964243455.1 uncultured Acidobacteriaceae bacterium | reverse complement strand
GGGCGATGGTCATAGACCGAGATCACCTCCCGCTCCATGATGTCCTTCAGATCCTTCAGGTCCACAACAAAGCCGGTCACGGGATCCGTCTCGCCCCTTACGGTCACCTCCAGCGTGTAGTTGTGCCCGTGTCCCTGGCGGTTGGCACACTTGCCGAAGACGCGGCGATTCGCGTCCTCGCTCCAGGCGGGGTTCCAGTAGAAATGGGCAGCGGCGAAATCAGTCTTTCTGGTAAGAAGGATCATCTTGGTTGCTCCGGCGGAGCAGTGTGTTGGATGCGGTGTCCCCGACGGCGATGCGGCCGGTCTAGGTGCGGTACTCCCTACCTTTCCAGGAAACGCTGTGCAGGAAACGATGTCGCACATAGCTGGCAAGCAGGAGGTAAATGAACAGCGGTAGTCCCAGCGGTGCAATGGCCGATTCGAAGATGGGGAAATGGGCCCTCCCCACGCGCTGGTAGAACCGCAGCAGCGTTCTGGCCCACAGCGCCAAGATCGCCACCCGCTGCCACATGACCAGGTAGGGCAGCAACCAGATCAGAACAGGTAACAGCAGAAGGATGATGTCCAGCAAGCGCCACAGCGCCAGCCGAAGCGCATGCGGAAACAGCAGCGCCAGGTTCTTGGTCCAACCCTCCACCATGTCGCCGAAGCCGCGATACATGTGGGTCGAGAGCGCGTCCGGTGCGTAGCGCAACCGGATCGCGTGCGTGGCGCGCTTCATGTTGACGGCAAGATCGACGTCTTCGAGCACGGACCGGCCCACGACGCGGTGGCCGCCCACGGCGAAGTACGCCTCCCGCTTCGCAAGCAGAAACTGGCCATTCGCGGCCGCGGCGCGCTCGGCTGGATCGTTCACTTTGGCCGGCGGGTAGGCGCTGGCCAGCTCGGAATACACCAGGGGCATCAGCACGCGCTGAGCGATGCCGCTCACGATCTGCCGGGGAGAGTAGGACAGCAGAGCGACGGCATGACGATCCGCTTCGTGCAGGGCACGCCTCAGGTCGCCTGGCTCGTGACGTGTGTCAGCATCCGTGAACAGCAACCAGCGCCCTTGTGAGGCCTGCGCGCCTGCCCAGCAGGCGTTGGTCTTGCCGGTAAAGCCCCGCTGTTGGCCGCGGAGCTCCAGTTCAGGTGCGCTCAGCACACGCAAGGCGGGGTAGCGAGCGGCGAAGTCTTCGGCGATGGCGCGGGTGCGGTCCTCGGAATGATCGTCAACGACCAGGATCTCCCAGTCGCGGCCCAGGGCGAAGATGGTTTCATGCTGCGCCACCAGCGTTTCGAGGCAGGCGGGCAGGTTCCCCTCTTCGTTTCTGGCGGGCACGATCACAGAAAGTTCCAGTGGCGCCTGCTCCTTGGGCTCGGCAGACGGCGCGGCTGCAGGCGCAGGTCGCGGCTCGTCACCCGCAAAAAGTCCCAGCACCGGCGTATAACTCGCGCCCGCCGGACGCGCCGTCTTCCCTTTTTCCTTGTCGCCTTCAGACCCGCCACGCACAGCTTCGTATGATAGAACGATGCGGCTCTGCAGACGAAAATCGATCCTTCCGGGACTTACCCTGGCCTGCGGGGCCTTTCTGGCCGCCGGTTGCGACCGCGGCGGTCATCCGGAGCAGCTTGGCCGTCCGGCGCCCCTCTTCGCCCTGAACGACGGTCAACACGCGGTCAATCTGCACGACTTCCGCGGGCAGGTCGTTGTGCTGAACTTCTGGGCCAGTTGGTGCGGCCCCTGTATTGCCGAAATGCCGTCGCTCCAGGCGCTGCAGCAGGAGTTGCCCCAGGTAAAGATCATCGGCGTGGCGTTCGACGAAGACGCCGCAACGTACCAGGCCTACCTGGCCCGCCGCCCGGTCCCGTTTTTGACCGTCCTGGATGAAGCGGGCACCGCGCACGCAAGCTTCGGCACGTTTCGTCCCCCCGAAACCTACGTGATCGACAAAGCCGGCATGATCCGGCGCAAGTACATCGGCGCGCAAGACTGGACCAGCGCCGAGATTGTCGACTCGCTCCGTCGCATGGCCGGATGAGCAGCCATCTCGCCCGCTACCGCGAAGCGCCAACTCCGGTATCGCGAAGCGTCAACCTGCTAGCATGTGGCCCATGACGCAGTTGGATACGATGTACCGCTACGGCCGTCAGCCGGGCGAAGCCACCGGTATGGCTCTGGGTAAGGTGCGTGAGGTCTACGGCATTCGAAACCTGACTCTGAACGAGGCCGAGCACACCGTGCGGGTGGAATTCGACGCCTCCCGACTCACCGAAGACGTGATCTACGGCCTGCTACGCCGTACCGGGCTCGAGTTGCTGGAGCGCGTTTCGCTGCTTCCGGACCAGACCCCGGCCGAGCCGGCCACGACGCCTGCCATCGCCAAGTAGACCCCGTTTGAGTCCCTTTTGGCCCCTTGATCACTGGCGGACACTTCGATACACTTGAGTTGTTGCCGCCGTGCAATGTGCGCCCGTAGCTCAGTGGATAGAGCAACTGGCTACGAACCAGTAGGCCGGAGGTTCGACTCCTTCCGGGCGCACCATTCCCCCCTTCAAAACTGCAAGCAGGCCTTCCCCCGGGTGCTTCATCTCGCGCGCCACTGGGCGTATATTTGAATCAGGACCGAAGAGGTCTTGATTCGAGGTACCTGCGGCGTGACTGTACTGAGCGAGATGAAGGTGGGCGGTTCCGGCGTGCTGGAGCGCGTGGAGCTTCCAGACGAGATCAGCGATCACCTGGCGCACCTTGGATTCTTACCCGGCGCCAGCCTGGAGGTCCTGCGGCGCGCACCGGCCGGGGATCCTACCGTCTACCGGATTGACGGCGTAGAGGTCGGTCTTCGGAACGAGACCGCAAGGCACATCGTTGTTGAACCCTCTAAGTCGCAGCTCACGGCGCCCTCGAAAAGCCAATGAGCTGCCATGTAGCTGTGCAGGAACCGCCTTCAGCGTCTCCACTGTCGCGCGGGGGTGTCCGCACGGTGGCGCTGGTCGGTCCACCGAACTGCGGTAAATCCACTCTGTTCAATCGGCTGACAGGCCTTCGCAACAAGGTCGCCAATTACCCCGGCGTGACGGTGGAGCACCACTCCGGACGCATGAAGGGCATTGGCCGTCCCGATCTCACCTGCATCGACCTCCCCGGCATCTATTCGCTTGCTACCTACTCTGAGGACGCACGCGTCGCGGTGGACGTCCTGACGGGCCGCATGCCGGGCGTGCCCCCGCCCGATGTCGTCCTGCTGGTCCTCGACTCCGTGCACATGAACCGGCAGCTCATGCTGGCGCAGACGGTGTTTTCGCTCGGCCTGCCAACCATGGTTCTGCTCAACATGAGCGACCTGCTGGAGCAGCGCGGCGGCCGGCTCGATCCGCTCACCCTTTCGCAGGAACTCGGCCACCCTGTGGCGTTGATCTCCAGCGCCCGTGGCACGGGAATGGACCTGATCACCAGCTACCTTCATTCGGTCTCCGAAGCCGCTCGCGGTCCCGAAGCCCGGCCACAACCGCTGCGGCTCCCGGTGCTTCAGAGCCCGGCCGCCAGCCGCAAATGGGCGTCGCAGGTCAGTCAACGCACGAATTACCAGGCCCCGGACGCCCCGCTGTGGACCAAACGGCTGGACAGCGTCCTGTTGCACCGGATCTGGGGTCCGCTGATCTTTCTTGCGGTTGTGATCGCGGTCTTTCAGGTTGTTTTCTCCCTGGGTCAGCCTCTCAGTGACTGGATGAGCAAGGTGCTCACGACCGCCGGCGCGCAGGTAGCCAACCTTCTTCCCGACAATTGGCTTCGGCCGCTTCTCCGCGATGGCCTCTGGAATGGCGTGCAGTCTGTTCTCGTCTTTTTGCCGCAAATTCTGCTGCTGTTTTTATTCATCGGCATCCTCGAAGACTCCGGTTACCTTGCGCGCGCGGCGCTGATCGCTGATCGCGTCATGCGTGCCATCGGACTGAACGGCAAATCGTTCATCCCGCTCCTTTCTGCCTACGCATGCGCCGTACCCGCGATCATGGCAACGCGCACCATCGAGAACAAGCGCGAGCGCATCGCCACCATACTGGTCGCACCCTTCATGACCTGCTCGGCGCGTCTTCCGGTGTATACGCTGATCATCGCGGCATTCATACCCAACCGTCACCTCTTCGCCGGTCTGCTGGGTCTGCGCGCCACTGTGATGCTCGGCCTCTATGCGCTGGGCTTTCTGGCAGCGCTCGGGACCGCGCGCCTGCTGAACAGTTCTGTCCTGAAGGCCAACCCGGCTCCCTTTGTGCTCGAGATGCCGCAGTACCGCTGGCCCATGCCGCGCTCCCTTGCCTTGCGCTTGTATGACCGGGGAATGCTCTTTCTGAAGAAGGCCGGCACCATCATTCTGGGTGTCACCTTCCTGGTCTGGGTGCTCAGCGTACTTCCCGTACACAGCGGCCACTTTGCCGAGCTCACGGACAGCGTCATTGGCCGCATCGGACACTTCATTGAACCCGTCCTGCATCCGCTCGGCTTCAACTGGAAGATAGGCATTGGCCTCCTAAGCTCCATCGTCGCCCGCGAGGTGATCGTAGGCACGCTCGGCACGCTCTACGGCGTCGACCCCGAAACCCATGCGGTGGGCCTCCAAGCCGCTCTCCGCCACGACATGGGCCTGGGTGGTGCCATTGCGCTTGTTGTCTTCTTCGCGTTTGCCATGCAGTGCACGTCCACCCTCGCCGTGGTACGCCGCGAAACGAACAGCTGGAAGCTCCCTGCCCTCCAGTTCGCCTACATGACCGGCGTGGCCTACATTGCCGCCCTGGTGACCAACCAGGTCATCTCGCACCTTCTGTAGAAGCAGCAACCCTGCGCGTCGTTGCGATGTTCTGCGCGCCGGCTATTTTCCATCCGGCGGCGCGCCTCCCCAGGTCGTGTAGCGAACCCAGGGGGCTTTCGCGATGAGTGCAGAGAGCGTTGCATTCGGAAAGCGCCGGACATAGGGAACAGCCCATCCGATATCGCCGCCAGCATAGGGCAGAGTGATCACCTGCTTCACACCCGTGAGCCTTTCGAAGATGTTGGGATCCTCGAGACCTGTCGTGCAGAGAGCCACAAGCCGATGAATCGCGCCTCCGCTACGCGCGTAAAGATCCGTACCGTTCGTCTCGGCCAGCTCCGCAGTGATCACCAGCGCAGCAAAGGCGTACAGATGGTAGTGGAAGGCCATCCGCCCCCGATTCATTTCTGCTGTCAGCGAACCATCAGGCTGGATGTTCTGTGCGCCAATATCGTAGGCGCCTAGGCCCCAGTTATAGGTCAACTGGTCATTGTTGGCGATTTCCTTCGGCTGTTAGGGCAAGTCCAGCCCAGTACATGTGGTTGTTTTCTTTGTCATTGCCGTTCCGAGTTGCCTCGGCGATAAAGAAGTTGGTTACGCGATGCCCAAGTGCGTCGAACCATCGCTGGATGTCCACATCCTGCGCTGACGTGCCTGCATGCGATGTGCGCACCTTCAGGTACGAGATAGCCACCGCGCTCAGAAGCCAGTTCTGGCTATAACACCGGAGAAGTCAGGCATCTTTCCGGCCCAGGCTTCCGCTCTTGCCGCAGCCTCAAGCAGAGCGTAGACACAGCGGGCGGCAGGCTGGCTCCCTTGCGAAAGCCAGGCATCGGCGGCAGTCGTAACGCTTCGACTGAACCCTATGGGCGCTTCTGTGACGCGCAGGTACGCGGCCTGCTTTCCGGGGTCAATCACCGACGCGCGGGCATCGATGTAGTACGTCCCAGGGTCGATTGTGCTGGTGAAGGGTGGTGGCGTCGGGCAGGTATACGGGGCCTCTGTACGTCGGATTTCCTGGCCATCCCACGGCGAGCGGAGCGTCTGACCAGAAGCTTTGTTACATACCAGAACGCAAAGGAAAGCGAAAAAGGTGCCGCGCATCAAGCTGACCTCGACAGGAGTTATAGGCTGTGACGGCCCCGTCAGCGCAGCATGCGTGCCACCTACCTGGGAAGCCACAAGCAGGGCTACAGTGCTGATATGTCCCTCTCTCGGCGCAGCTTCCTCGCGAATGCCACGTTCGCCTCTGGTTCCGTTCTCGTTTCCTCGTTTCCAGCCGTAGCGCAAGGGCCACCGGATCCCCCAGCTTTCACCGTAGGCAACGCTGTGGAGCGCATTAAGCAACACGTAGGCGTTCCCTGGCGCACGTCTACCGTGGATCGAGTCGTCGAGGGAAAGCTGGACGTCCCCGTGCAGGGCATCGCGACCACGATGATGTCTACCTTCGATGTGTGCAAACGCGCCCAGGCCGCCGGATGCAACCTCATCATCACCCACGAACCGACCTTTTATCTTCACCAGGACACGTATGACGACATCAAGGATGATTCCGTCCTGCGGGCCAAACAGGCATTTCTCGAAGAACACGAGATGGTCATTTTTCGCCTCCACGACCACATCCACGCCATGCATCCGGACGGCGTAGCGAAGGGGATGATCGAGCAACTTGGGTGGCAAGCGCGTGTGATTGCGCCGGACAAACCGCAGCGCCTCCGCTTCGAGGGAATACCTTTGGCCAGGCTGGCGCAGGAGATCGCCACCACGCTGCAGGCCCGGACCGTTCGTGTGGTGGGCGATCCCGACCTCCTCGTTCACAACGTGCAGACAAGCTGGGGCTATTGCAGCCGCGAGGCCGGCATCGCTCTCTTGGCGGATCCGGCTACCGACGTGCTGATCTGCGGCGAAACCCGTGAGTGGGAGGTCGTCGAGTACGCACAGGACGCGATCACGGCCGGCCAGAAAAAGGCCCTGATCGTCGTCGGGCATGTCCTGTCCGAGCAGGGCGGTATGATCTTCGCTACCGACTGGCTCAAGGGCTTTGTCACGGAGGTACCAGTCAAGTTTGTCCCGGCCACCGAGCCGTTCTGGCGCCCCGATCAGCCTCGCAAACTCACGGTCTGACTACTGCTCGCCCCAGCTCAGCTTGGACCGCAGCACGTTAAACAACCCGTTCTCGCGCAAACGCAGGAGATGCACCTTGCGTTCGGAGCGGCGGCACACAATGCGGTCCCCGAGAAGCAGCTCCACTACCTCTTGTCCATCTACGGTGATGTAGGTCTCGTGCGGTACAACGTCAACCGTCACAGCAATCTCGGAGGAGCCGGGCACCACAATGGGACGAATCGTCAGCAGGTGCGGGCAGATTGCGGTGAGCACCAGACCGTCGACCGACGGCATCACGATCGGCCCGTTGGCTGCCAGCGTGTAGGCGGTCGAGCCCGTAGGTGTAGCCACAATGACGCCATCGGCGCGAAAGCGCGCCACGAACTGCCCATCCAGTTCGATCGCGAACTCGCCGATGCGCGCGATGGCGCCCTTGGCGAGCACCACATCGTTCAACGCCTCCCAATGGCGAAAGATCCTGTCATCGCGAACCAGGACGATGTGCATAAGGCTGCGCACATCCATGACGCCCTTACCCTCCAGCCACGTCTCCAGCGTGGTGTACAGCTCATTCAGCGGGACCTCGGTCAGAAAACCCAGCGATCCAAGGTTGACACCCAGGAGTGGAACAGCGGTGTGCGCAAAGGCCCGTGCCGCAGAGAGCAGCGTGCCATCACCACCGAGAGTGATAACGATGTCCGGGCCCTCATCGGCCATCTCCGACCGCTCCACAGCCTCATCCTCGCGGTCTAGATAGCGGGCGCTGTTGGGATCCAGGAGGAACGTAAAGCCGTGTCCGGAAAGCCAGGCGAGCAGGTCGGTGAGAATCTGCTCCAGCTCGGGTTTCTGGGGCTTGGCGATGATGGCTGCAAGCGGCATGCGGGTCTTAGTGTAACCGTCGATGCGCCGTTTGCATTGGGCGGCTTGCCTGAACCCGAGACGCCACTGTGCCACCCCGGGCAGTTTCAATCAGCCTCTTGCGACCATCTATCGGCGCATTCAGTCGCCGACTGCCTACTCACCCAGCCGCGCATGGAGCAAAAACTCGCGGTTTCCTTCCATGCCCAGGATCGGTGACTCCGTAACAGCCAACACCGTGCCACCCAGGCTATGCACGGTAGCGGAGACGCGGTCCACCGCCATCTGCTGCGCCTCCGGATCGCGGACGATACCGCCCTTGCCGACGTGCTCGCGGCCGGCCTCGAACTGTGGTTTCACCAGCACCACGCCTTCGCAGAGCCATGCTCCACTGGGCGGTCTCAGAGCCGCCGCCACCGCGGGCAGAACCAGGCTTGCGCCTATGAACGAAACGTCCATCGCGAAAAAGCTGATCACGGCACCAAGGCGATGGAGGCTACCCGGGGCCAGCGTCCGCGCATTGGTGCGTTCCATCAGGCGAACCCGGGGATCGACTCGCAGCTTATGCGCAATCTGCCCATAGCCCGTATCCACGGCCAGCACCGAAGTCGCTCCATGCTGAAGCAGGCAATCCGTAAAGCCGCCCGTGGACGCGCCGATGTCGGCACACGCACGGCCAACTACGTCGATGCTCCAGGCCTCAAGCGCGCGCTGGAGCTTCAGGCCCCCACGCGATACATAGCGCAGATCTTCGCCGAGCAACCGTAACGCAGCCTCACTGCCCACGGGTGCACCCGGTTTTTCCACCCGTTGCTCCTCGACGAGCACGCGTCCGGCGAGAATGAGCGCCTGCGCCCGCTCGCGCGAGGCGGCGAGCCCTCGATCAACGAGAAGTTTGTCCAGACGAGTCTTTGGCGTGGCGGACATCGGGTAGCCAAGGATCAGAATACGCAATGGGCCGCATACGCGCGGAATGGGCTACACTGACTTCCGTTACCCAGCTCCTGTGACCATTGTTTCGGAGAGATAAACGTGTCCTTACAATCCGCTACTCCTGCGGGTGCGTTGAATGCATAGAACGATGGACAGGCCGGACTCCGGAGCCGCCGAAGACGATAGCGTTCTGTTAGAACGCGTACGTCGCGGTGACGAAGGCGCGATGGCTGCTCTCTACGATCGTTACTCGAAGATCGTCTACTCGGTGTCTCTCCGCGTTTTGCGCGATGTGGCTGCCGCTGAAGACGTGCTTCAGGAGATCTTCATGCAGGTGTGGCGTAACCCGGGCAGCTTCTTGGAGACGAAGGGATCACTGGGCGGCTGGCTGGCCGTCGTGGCCCGGAATCGCTCCATAGATACGCTGCGGCGGCGGCGCCCCACCGACCAGGTCGAGGAGGTCGCACTCGCCTCGCCCTTCAACCTCGCCGCGGAAGCGGAACGCAACAACCTCATGGAACGCGCCCGCAGCGCGATCGTGCACCTGCCTTCCGAGCAGCGCAAGATGCTTGAAATGGCCTTCTTCGACGGGCTCACCCACACCGAAATCGCTGAAGTCACAGGCGATCCGTTGGGCACCGTGAAGACTCGCATCCGCAGTGGCCTGCTGACGCTGAGAAAGGCATTCAGCGCATGAACGCGGCCAATCAGCACATCCCCGAAGACGACCTGGCTTTGTTCGCGCTCGCCTTGATGCCGCCCGAAGAAGCTGCTTACACCCTGGCCCATCTGAAGCATTGCGACCCGTGCCGCGGCGAAGCGGCTCGCCTCCAGGGTGATCTTGTCGCGTATGCCTTCAGCGCAGACATGCAGGATCCACCGGCTCCGGCGCGAGCCCGCCTGCTGGAGGCAGTGGCTAAGGAAAAAAAGCTTCACATTGCCGCGCCGGTCGCGGAACCGGTTCTGGCCCCGCGAAACACCAATCTCCTCGACCGCGACGTGCGCGAGATTCGTCCGGCCCGCCGCGGCATGGGCCTTTCTGGCTGGACCGGATGGGCTGTTGCCGCAGGTATTTCCTTGTTCGCCGGGTGGCAGTTCCACCAGGGCCAGTTCCTGCGCGAGCAGTTGGCAGAAGAAGCAGCGGCCACGGAGCAGACCAACATCGAATCTGCCCGTTCTCAGAAGGTGCTGCAGGCCTTGACCGATCCAACCGCCATGCAGGTGGCTCTGCATCTGCCCGCGACAGGCACGGCGCCCCCCAAACCCGAGGCACACGCGTCCTACAACTCAAACCGGGGTGAACTGGTCTTTGTGGCGACCCATCTTCAATCCATACAGCCGAACAAGACCTATCAGCTCTGGGTGTTGCCAGCCAGCGGAGAGGTGCCTGTCTCAGCCGGACTCTTCAAACCGGACGCGAACGGGAACGCTTCGCTCGTTCTGCCGGACATTCCCAAGCACGTGGCCGCGAAGGGCTTCGGTGTGACGATTGAGCCCGACGGTGGCTCCAAGGCGCCGACGCTCCCGATCGTTCTGCTGGGAACCTAGGACACCGCACGTTTCAGAAGTTCGGTGGCTTCCTAGCGTGAGCTCACCTGAACGCGCACACCGGTTCCCTGCAGGTTGATGTGCGTCACAACCGTGTCCGTATCGGTTTCGATCACGGTCATGTAGTTGTTATCGGGCGACGTGACGTAGACCTTGCCGGTCGGTGTTCCGGTGGTCGCCGCAATGGTTGTTGGATGGCCGTATGCACAGGCCTGGGTCGCTCCCGTGGCCGTGGCTGTTACTCCGCAAACCGGCGCGTTGATCGGATCGGTGACACCGGCCGCAGTGAAGGCCGTGGCACCGGTGATGGTCGCCGTGACCTGTCCGCTTACCAGGTTGACCGCGCTGACGGAGCCCTCAATCTCCGGGC
>CAXTGN010000038.1:0-3617 GCA_964243455.1 uncultured Acidobacteriaceae bacterium | reverse complement strand
TGGAGACATAGGCCTGACTGCCATCGCTCAACACGGAGACCTGGGTTGGATTGACCCCGATCGGCACCGTTGCCAACACCTGACCAAAGTCTGCTGCATCCGTTGGGTTGGTGGCGTCGCACGAGGAGTTCGTGGGCTGCGCCAGCGCGTTGCACAGTGGGATATTGATGATGCTCAGGTAGCCATTCGCATCATTGGCCCGGCGGCTAACGACCACCAGCTGATTGGTACTGGTCGCAAGGTCGGCCCACACCGGTTGCAGACCGAGCGTTCCGCCCGGATCCAGTTGAATCGTCGGGTGGGCGCTGTCGGTCGCGTTGTTCGTAACGTTGATGACGGACACCGTACCCGAACCGCTGTTCAGGATGAAGGCACGACGGTTGTCCGTCGTCTCCACGCCATACAACGGGTTCACGCCTACGGGAATGGTGGCGGAGACAGAGAGACTGCTGGCTTCGATGGCCGCGACCTGGCCTGGACTCGTCCCGTTGCTGATCACGTACGCGCGCGGCGTGCCGTCATACCCGACCACGTACACCGGGTTGGCGCCTACGCTGATCTGCTGCTGCAGCGCCGGGCTGGTCGCCGAAAAGATAGATACAGCCGACGTACCGATCTCGGGAACAAAAATGCGTCCGGAGCTGCCGAAGGCAAAACCACTCAGGCTCGGCGCATTCGCATTCGTCGGAAGCGTCGTTGTGACAACCTGACTGGTGATCAGTGAGCCGGGAGACCCGAGGTACGCCGAGTTCAATGAGTTCTGCGCATTGATGACGAAACCGATATCATTCGTCGGGGAGTACGCGAAGTAGGTCGGCTTGGGAATAATCGACGGCGTCGCCAGCGTTGTGTCCCCGGAGACGTCAACTACCGTGAGCAGACCGTTGAGCGTTCCTGCGGCGTTCAACTCATTCGGGTCAGAGACCGCAAAGGCGTACTTGGTGGGCTGCGCGGCCGGTCCTACGGGGTTGATGGCCGCAACCACAGGCCGATACTGCGTTGCGCATCCTCCCAGGGTCAGTGCCGCGCCTGTCACACATCCCGCAAGCAGCGCTCGCGGTCCCCAAACTTCAGCTTTCCGGTGCATCCAACGGTGAGGCAAACCTGCTCCTGCGTACATGGGCCGAACTGCCCGTGTTCCGCCCAATTGTACCTTGACGGGCTCCCTGAACCGCGTCTGGAAAGGCGCGGCCGGCATCTGAAAAGACGCATGAACGAGCCGAATGTCATCCTCGAAATGCTCGGCGGACTGCAGCGTGCACCCCGTTCCCTGGCCGTCGTGGGCCTCTCCGACGACCCTCGCAAGCCCAGTCACTCCGTCTCCGCCTACATGCAGCGTGCCGGCTACCGCATCCTGCCGGTCAACCCCGGCATCGCGGAGGTCCTCGGAGAACGGTCCTATCCATCACTCCGCGACCTGCCGACAAGGCCTGATGTGGTCAACGTCTTCCGGCTGCCTCGCTACGTTCCCGCCATCGTCGACGAGATGATCGAGCTGGGATGGCGAGACCTCTGGGTGCAACTTGGCATCGTGCATCCTGAGGCAGCGGCAACCGCCGAGCAGGCCGGGATACGGGTGGTGATGGATCGCTGCATCCTGATCGAGCACAGCCGTCTGTTCGGGCGCTAGAGTTTCGTCTCACGCGAGAAGGAGCAGCCTGATCCGCAACGAGTTCTACAATCAGAACGTGACTGCTTCCAGTACATATCCCGCGTATCGACCAGGCATAAGGGCCTTTCTCCTGGCATGCCTTGCGGCCCTCCTGGGAGCGTCCACGGTTCAGGCACAGCTGGTCGAAGTGGGCGATGGCGGTCCCGGTCCAGTCAAGGCACAGCACCTTACCGCGGAGCTGACCACCCTGCGCCCTCAGATCGCGGCCGGCGGCACGGTGCAGGCCGGGTTGATTCTTACCCTCGAGGAAGGGTGGCACGTGTACTGGGTCAACGCCGGGGACTCCGGTGAGCCACCCGCCATCAAGTGGACGCTTCCGAAGGACATCACCGCCGGCGCGCTGCAGTTCCCCGCGCCCACCCGCCTGCCGCTGGGCCCCTTGATGGATTACGGCTACGAGGAAGACGTCGCCTACCCGTTCCAGCTATCGGCCAGTTCCTCTGCGCAACCCGGCAAGACCCATCTCGATGCGCACGTGACCTGGTTGGTGTGCGCGGCCCAGTGCTTTCCCGGAAAGGCCCACCTGGGGCTCGACCTGAACGTTGTGCCTGGGGCGCAGGGGGCGTCGCTGGCCAACCCGCCCCTCGTCGGCACCCTTGGCCAGGCTATTAAACAACTGCCTGTCGGTCTGCCCTCGCAGATGAGCGCCACCGCCCTTGGTGATGCGAAATCCATCGGGGTCACTCTTCACACGGGAAGCCGGCAGGAAACCGCCGAGTTCTACCCCTACGACCCCGAACAGATCGAAAACGCTGCCGATCAGCAGATAGAACCCCTGTCGGACGGCGTCCGCATCGTGCTCAAGCGCGCTTCTGACGCCCAGGCGTTACCGTCTACCCTGCACGGCCTCATCAAAATCAGCAGCAATGAAAGCTACGACCTGACCGTCCCGGTAAAGCCGGGTGTCGTGGCGGCTGCATCGGGACACGGCAAAGCTGGAGCACCCAGCCCCGCGCCCACCGAGGTCACTCTTCTAGGCGAGTTGGGTCTGGCCTTCCTCGGCGGCCTCGTGCTCAACCTGATGCCGTGCGTCTTTCCCGTGCTCTTTCTTAAAGGCCTCGGCCTGGTGCATTCTTCCACTGAAGAAAAGCGCCGTCAGCGCCTCCACGGGCTCGTCTACACGCTTGGCATCCTGATCTCGTTCTGGGCCGTTGTCGCCGTGCTTCTGCTGCTCCGAGCCGGTGGACGCCAGGTCGGCTGGGGCTTTCAGATGCAGTCTCCCGGCTTCGTCGCCGTGCTGGCCTCTCTGGTCTTCTTCCTGGGTCTTTCGCTGGCCGGTCAATTTGAGATCGGCCTCTCCCTCACCAGTGCCGGCGGCGAACTCGCCCAGAAGCAGGGCTTTGCCGGCAGCTTCTTCACCGGCGTCCTGGCGACCGTGGTTGCTACGCCCTGCATGGGCCCGCTGCTTGGAGCGGCGGTCGGCTTCGCCCTCTCGCAACCCATTGCCCTCACCTTCCTGGTCTTCACCCTTCTCGCACTCGGGCTCGCGCTGCCTTACCTTGTGCTCACCTTCCAACCGCAGTGGACCACGCTGCTACCTAAGCCGGGTGCCTGGATGGAAACCCTCAAGCAGCTCACCGCGGTCCCACTCTTCGGCACAGCCATTTGGCTTGCCTGGGTCTACGGCCAGCTCTACACCTCCAACGGCGTCGATCACATCGCGGAGCTGCTGTTCTGCTTTCTGGTCCTCGCGGTCGCCGGCTGGGCTCTCGGCAAGTGGCCCGCCCGCTGGTCTTCCGCTATTGCCGCCGTGGTCTTGATTCTTTGCGCGCTCGCGATCCCTCTTCGCCCCAAGCCGGTAGAGGCTCAGTCGTGGCAGCCATGGTCCCCTGAAGCCTTCACCGCGGCCCGTGCCTCCGGCGATCCCATCTTCATCGACTTCACCGCCGCCTGGTGCCTCAGCTGCAAGGTCAACGAAGCGGTCGTGCTAAGGTCTGCCGACATC
>CAXTGN010000037.1:10039-18458 GCA_964243455.1 uncultured Acidobacteriaceae bacterium | reverse complement strand
GTTTGGAGGTAACAACCATCGAGCCTTCGTCGAGCGTCGGCATGAACTCGGTACCGATGAACTTGAGCGAGCCCAGCGCCACCACGATGAGCGCGACCGAGACGATGAGGATGAGCTTGCGATGCTTCTCGCTCCTGCCGAGCGAGCGGCCATAGGCCTCGCGTAGGCGGTCAAACCAGGTCTGCCCGGCGTTTTTCTGCTCACCGCCATCCTTTGCCAGAGTTTTCGCCCGATGCCGCAGGGCGACGGTGCATAACGTAGGCACGACGAAGAGCGCCAGCAACAGTGAACCCGCAAGCGCCGACACGACCGTGACCGCCATTGGACGGAACATGCGACCCTCGAGACTCTGCAGCGTGAGCGTTGGAAAGCAGCTCTTTGACGGTTGGCCTAGAAATTGCACTCCAGCCTGGCGACAGGGAGAGCCTTCTTACGAACGACCTCAACCACATTCGCTTCCCGAACGGTATTTCCCAACGTGCGGCAATTGCCCTGGTGAACCTTGCCGCGCTTGCGATGTTCGTCGTTGTCGAACTCGGGTTTTCCTACTTCAATTTCCCTACACCGCATGCCATGATGCTGGTCGTCGTGGCCGCCGTTGTGTTCCGTTGCGGCGAGCTTGCGCTGTCGGGTAGCCATCAGGCGCCACCCTTGCACCACGTGCGCACCCGAGCGCTTCTTTCCATCTGTGCAGGCATACTTCTTTCACTGGCTGCCGCGACCATACAGTTTCACACGCACTACTTCGGGCTATTGATGCTGCCGGTGCTGGAGGCTGCCCTTTACTTTTCACTCTTCGCGACACTGGTCGTTGCGGCAGTTTCCTCGTGTTCAGCATGCCTCTGGGTGGGCTATGCGGCCCATTTCACGCCGCCGTTCCAACTCGGTGAGCTGGTGGAAACCGCCACGCTTGTGCTTCTGCTCTTCACCGTCGGCACGCTTGTCTGGGCACTTCTTGATCTTCTTGGGAAGCGCGAAGTCGATCTGCGAAGCCGCATGAAAGAGCTCGAGATTACCCGAAGCCATCTAGTGCAGGAAGAGAAGCTGGCGGCCATCGGCCGTCTGGTGAGCGCCGTTGCTCACGAAATCCGTAACCCTGTGGCCATCATCTCCAGCGCCATGGAAGCCGCGGGGTCGGCGAGCCTCTCGGCAGAGGAACGCGCAGACATGTCCAACATCGCCCTGACGGAGGCGCGACGGTTGGAAAAACTGGCAACCGACTTCCTCAGTTATGCGCAGCCCGGAGATCTTCCGCGGAGTGAAATCGATGTCTTCACGCTCGTGGGTTACATCGCATCCATTGCGAAGGCTCAGGCACGGGAAAAGCGTGTATCGATCAAGCTGGACATCGAAGATGGCTGCCTGCTTCATGGAAACGAGGATCAACTTCAACAGGCGTTGCTGAACCTGATACGGAATGCTATCGATGCATCGCCTGACAGGGGTCAGGTCTCCGTTCATTGCGGGCCGCAAGGGAAGGTCGTCCGGATGGCGATTGAGAACCAGGGTGCGTCGATTCCCCCTCGAGCCTGCGGGAAGATCTTCGAGCCATTTTTCACGACCAAGAGCGGTGGAACCGGCCTGGGACTCTCCATCGCCAGGAAGATCGCTGAAACCCATGAAGGCACACTCACACTGGAACAGAATGTTGAAGGGCATATCCGTTTCGAACTCCTCCTCCCGTCTTCTCCGCGCGGCCCTGTGTAACCGTAGGTCAAGGAGCAAAGATTGTGGCACGAGTTCTGATCGTTGAAGACGAACCAAACATGCGCAAGCTGATCTCCGTTCACCTGAGAGCGGATGGGCATTCGCTTGCGGCGGTAGGTACCGTTCGCGAGGGCTTAGCTGCGCTCGAGACCCAGGATTTCGATGTCATCCTGATCGATCAGAAGTTGCCCGACGGTGAGGGACTGGAGATAGTGGAAGCCCTCTCGCACGGTGGGTCCGCCACCGCTGTGGTCGTGCTCACGGCGTTTGGAACGGTTGAGCTTGCCGTTCAAACGATGCGCAAGGGAGCCTTCGACTTCCTGACCAAGCCTTTTGCGGCGGACAACCTGAAGGCAGTGATCGCGCGGGCAGCGCAACACACCCTCTTGAGGCGCGAGAACGCCCTTTTGCGCAACGCCGTCGATATGCTGGAAGGCGACAGCGAGATCTATGGAAAGAGTGAGCAGATCGCACGAGTCAAGGATTTGATTTGTCGTGTGGGCCCGACCGATGCGACCGTTCTGATCACAGGCGAGACAGGCACAGGTAAGGAGCTTGTCGCGCGTGCAGTCCACAAGGTGAGCGCGCGGGCAGGCAAACCACTCATGAGCGTGAATTGTGCCGCGTTCTCCGAAACGCTTTTGGAAAGTGAACTCTTTGGCCATGAAAGAGGCTCATTCACCGGTGCCGACCGTGTTCGTCACGGCCTGTTCGAGACGGCTCATCAGGGCACCCTCTTTCTGGACGAGGCTGGGGAAATGTCACCGGCGGCGCAGGCGAAGCTACTCCGCGTACTGGCCGAAGGAAAGATCACACGTGTGGGATCGACGCTCTCGCGGGATGTGGACGTGAGGGTACTCGTGGCCACCCATAGAGACCTGCTGAAAGAGGTGGGAAGGGGCCGCTTCCGCCAGGACCTCTACTACCGGCTTGCGATTGTGCCCATCCAGGTACCTCCGCTTAGAGAGCGTATGGAAGACATTCCCATGCTGGCCAGCTACCTGCTGCAACAGGTAGCAAGTGATCTAAAAATGTTACCGCGCCGATTGCATCCGGACGCTTTGCAGCAATTGCAGCGTTACAGCTTTCCCGGAAACATCCGTGAGCTCAGAAACCTGCTGGAGCGTGCTTGCATTCTGACCAGCGGGCCGGAGATTTCTTCCATCGACCTGCCGCTTGTACCCAAGACCTCCGGCACTCGGGCCGTTGCCGATGAATTCAATCTGCGGAAGGCGCTGGCTGAGTGGGAGCGCGACGCGATCGTTCAGATGCTTGCAAAGACGCATGGCGGTAAGGCGGAAGCTGCGCGAAGACTCGGATTAACGAAGAGCGATATCACCTACAAACTAGCAAAATATGGCATCTCGACGGGTGACGAGGAGCTCCAGTCGTGAGCAGCAGGCAGATGGGATCTCTGACCAGGATTCTGAGGGAAACGTCTTCCCACCTCTACATCGCGAGCCGGCATGCGCCCCGGAGTGGTCTCTCTTAATTGAGAGACGATGCTTTGACGTTTGCTCGCTGGGCTTGCAGTAATTGGGGCGCGACCTGTTGAAGGCGCTCCTGTAGGGCTTGGGCGAACACGCTTGAGGAGGCCGCGACCTCCAGTGGCCGGATGTGCGCGTAATACAAATCGTCCGCGAAGTCGGTTGGCGCCATCGGGACCGGGGGTGCGGCGCGAAGGCTGGCGTAGGAGCGATCGCGGAGCGCGGCGCTGTTGGTGCAATTGGGGATGGGAGCGAGATAGATCATCACCCCGGTCCCGGGCGTCTGGTATTGGTCGCGAAGCTGCTCCACTGACTGGCTGCCATACTGCGTGACATAAGCGGAAGGGATGCGGCAGAGGTTCTCGAGGGGACCGAAGGGCTCGGTATAGGGAGCGTGGCCCAGACTGGAGAGGGTCTCCTGCTCGCGGCTCTTGCCGTGCAGGAACTCTAGAACCATCTTGGAACCGAAGGTGCTGTACAGCCGAATGGGAAAAGCAAACAATTCGAGCGGATGATGCAGAGCGTACAGCACGATCTCCTTCGAGCTGCCATGCCGCATCATCATCTCCTCACCCTCGAAGTGACGGCCTGGTGCCATGTGATTGAAATCGAGGTTCCAGGGCGAGAAGTACAGCACGATCAGTTTGGGCTGTTTATGATGCGCCAGATAGTGACGCAGGGGCGCATCCCCCACAACGGGCAGGCTGCCGACTGTGCTCGGCAAGACCACCGACCGGATGCCCAGCTGTTGATTCACCAGCCGCGGGTCCACGCCGATGAACGCGCTCGAGTCACCCCAGATCACTACGTCGGCATCGGGCGTTCCCTCTTCGTAGGGATACTCCAGCACCGGGCCCCACTGCGTCTCTCCCCACCGTTCATAGGACCGGGAGCACACGAGCGGAAACGCCATAAGCCACACGACGGAGGGAATCAACGCCGCCCAAAGCAGGTAGCGGAGATACCGTCGCTTGGTGAGAGCAGGCGCGTTGCCGGAGGATGAGCCCGTGTCAGCGTCTGCGAGTTGTTGCGTGCTGGCCATGGTGTGGGGCGTGATGCGATCGGCTGAACCGAAGGCCGTGCGCCAGGGAGTGCTCCTTTAGAACTGGAAGTAAAGAAACGTGGTGGGGTTCTCCATCTTTATGAGAACCGCCAGAAAAAAGGCGCCCAGCGCCAGGCCCCAGGCCGGCGTAGGCAACCAGAACCAATGCAACCAGCCCTCCTCGCGATCGGAGGGAGCGAGTTCGATCGCGGGCTTGAACTTCGCCAGGATCTGTTGCGTGTTCGGCAGCGCCCAGACGATGAAGAACGCAACCACGATGGGAAGGAAGCTTCCTGTCATGGGGTTCACCGTACGGGGATCCAGACCCAGGGCAGGGCCCCTGTGGAGCCCAAGCAGGCCTGCGATCATGGAGTTTGCCGCGCCCATTGACGGTGCACGAAAGAAGATTTGCGCCAGCAACACAGCCGCGTAGGTGAGCAGCACACTGCCGGCATGCCTGAAGGCCGCGAGGAGGCGGGACGGTTCCGGCTGCGGTTTCCCGCTCCGGAACACCCGGAATGCATGATTGATGGTCAGGTACAGTGCATGCAGCAGGCCAAAAAGGATGAACTGCATGCCCGCACCGTGCCACACGCCGGCGAGGAAAAGGGCGACCAGCGTTGGAAAGGCGATCATCATGACAAAGCCGGAGGGCGTGGCCATGGCCTTGCGGGAGATCTTCATACCGCGCTGCGCACGCTGGCGACTGACCCAGAGAGCAATGGGATTGTAGAGGTATACGTTGATGTAGCGGGTCAGCGTCATGTGCCAGCGCTGCCAGAAGTCGATGATGTTGGCGCTCTTGTACGGCGATGCGAAGTTCAACGGAAAGTCGATGGAGAATATGCGCGCCAGACCGTTGGCCATGTCCGAATAGCCGGAAAAGTCGAAGTAGAGCTGCAGCGAGTACGACAGTACGCCGGCCCACGCAGATTTGGTAGCGATCTGACCGGCATTGGTAAAGGCAGAGTCGGCTCCTGGCGCAAACCGGTCGGCCAGCAGCACCTTTTTACAAAGTCCCATCACCAACCACGTGAAGCCGACACAGACGTCATCCAGACGCAGCCTGTAGTCGCGATTCTGCTGGAACTGCGGCATGATCTCGCTGTGGTGGAGGATTGGGCCGGCGATCAGATGCGGGAAGAAGGTGGCAAAGAGCGTATAGCTGCCGAGATCCTGCTGCACCGCGCCGCCCTGCTGCAGGTCAACCAGGTAGGCGATCTGAGTGAACGTGAAGAACGAGATCCCGAGCGGCAGCACCACATCGCTCCAGTGATGGTTGGAGTGCGTTTGGCCGGCAAGAAAGTTCAGGAGAGGGAAGAGGTATTTGAAGTAACAGAGCGCGCCGAGATTGACCGCGATGGCAAAGATCAGGATCACCTGCGTGTTGATGTTGTTGGCAATACGTCGGCTGATCAGCGTCCCGGCCACATAGTTGAACAGGATGGAAGCGCAGAGCAGGATCAAAAACGCCGGGCGCCAGTAGGCGTAGAAGGCCAGCGAGGCAAACGCGAGCCAGAGCACCACGGCGCGCCTGTGCCAGTGCGCCGCAAGCTGGTAGCCCAGTAGGGTGATGGGCAGAAACCCGAAAAGAAAAATATATGAGTTGAACAGCATATGAGTCAGCAAAAAGCGCGTTTGCTTCGCGGAGGTGAGTCGGGTTTAAGGCAGGAGCACGTACCCCGATCGGGGTGAATGGCAAGAAGGGCGGTGTGGCCTGTTACGCGGGCTGGGCGGCTCCGGCTTTGGCCTGGAGCTTTTGTTCGATCAGGCTGACGAGGTGGCCCACGTTGTGCAGCGACTCCACCTCGATTGTCTTGAACTTGATCTTCAAGCGGACCTCGATGGACACGATGAGATTGACGTGGTTGGCGGAGTCCCAATCCGGGATATCGGCGGCGGTCGTTTCCGGCGTCAGCACAATCGTGTCGTCATCGAACACGTCGCGAAAGATCTCTGTCAGCTGGCGATAGATGCTGGCTGTGTCCATGCTTCCCCCTGCAAAATCTTCATGTGCGTAGGCTGCGGCTCGTAGGCGGCCAGCGGTAGCTCCCATCGTGTGATGCCGTCCTCGGCGCCCTCCAGTAAGGCGAAGCCGAGGTTCCCGTAATGATCGCGGACCATACTGTTTTTCGCCGTAGCCCGGTACTCACCGATAAGGCTGGTACAGCCCATCTCTGCGGCGCGCTCGGCCAGCAGGTTCAGTGTGGCGGCTTCTACACCCCGGCCCAGCACGCGGCAGCTCATCAGCCAGGTGTCGATCTCCAGGGCGCGGCCGTTGCGATAAGCCACCATCAAGCCGATGACGCCATTGTCCCCGTGGATGTCGGTCAACCGCAGTTGCAGGGTGACAGCGCTCTCGTTCCGCACCATGGCGAGCACGTCCGCTTCGGTATAGCGTTTCGTCGTCAGGTTGAACTGGTTGGTTTTGTTCATCAGCTGCGCAATGCGCTTCAGGCCAGCCACGTCAAAGCTGCTGGCGTACAGCTCCATGCCGAGGCCGTCGAGGAAAGCACCGATGTCGGTAGACGCCGCCCGTGCTGCCTCGCGTTGCGCGTTGGCGCGGTAGAGTTCGGTGCGCTCGCGATCCTCGGCCGTCAGGTCAACGGCCTCGAAGTAGCCGGCGTCGGCCACTGTGCGGGCGTAGTCCGCGGGATCCTCGGGCAGCTCGGGAACAGCCACCATGGGGAGCTCGGAGCGGACAAGCCGCCGCTCCGCTGGGTTGTCATCGACAAAGACCAGCGAATCGAGACCGATGTTGAGGCGTTCGGCGATAGAGCGGAGATTGGTCGCCTTATCCGTCCAGTTCGCCACGAAACAGGCGATATCCTTGCGCCGCAGCACCATCTCGGGATGTTTCTCGAAGGGCTCCAGCGCATTTGTCTCATCGTTCTTGGAGCACACGGCTAGGATCACGCCGCGCTCGCTGAGCTGCTTGGCATAGTGCTGAAAGGCCACGAAGGCTTCACCCGCCGGGCTGCCCTGGCCGAGCACAATGCCTTCGAGGCCGTCGTCGCCGATCACGCCGCCCCAGAGCGTGTTGTCGAGATCCAGAACGAGGCATTTCGAGCTGCGGCCCCATAAAGCAGCCATCAACCGGCCGACATGATCGCCATAGAGGACCGAGGCGCGGGGATGAATCTCCTGTTTGGCCTGGTACCAGAGTGAGGTATCGAACCAGTTCGCCAATCCGTCCTCGGCGGCCCACATGTCCACACTGAGGAGGTTTATCCCTTCGCCCGGCGCCGCAGCCCGGATCGCCTGATTGATCTGCGCGACGATGGCTGCAGGGGAGGTCGGCAGCCGATCCTCATTGTTGCCTAGCAGCGCCGGGAAGCGTGGCAGCAGAGTTTGCTGCAGCACCGCGCGGCAGCCCATTTCCCTGGCGAGCTGCCAGCACTGGCGCAGGTTAGACAGGGCAGCTTCAGGGCTGGCGTTTTCACCGCCCGCGAGATGCTGTGCGTCGAGGGCGAAACAGACCACGTCCGGCCGGAACCGGTGGAGGCTGGAATCTGTATCGGCGAGCTCCTGCCGATACAGACCGTAAGGTCCCACGTAAATGTCGCACAGGAAGCCGCGGCGCAAAGCGGCCAAACGGATGCCGGGCAGCAGGTGGCTCAGCGTGGATGAGCCCAGGAGCGCCAGCTTGATCACCGGGAAAGGTGGCTTCGTCCCTTGGGGCAGAGTGGCCACATAGCGGCCCATGGCTTTGTCCAGCTTGCCTGCGCGAATGAAATCCATTCGACAGTTGGCGAGCTTCTGAAAGCTGACGAAGGCTGTGGACGCTGACTGCTGACGCGCATCGTCCAAAAGACCGGGCCAGCCCGGAAGCTCTGGCAGCCACGCTAGGTCGATGGACATGAGATCACTACTCCGCTGCGCTTGAAGTCTTCGGTGGACCCTCAGTTCGCAGAGGGATCGGCGCTCTGGGACAGCCAGAGCAACCGGAGGTGGTACGCTCTGATGGTATCAGGTCGAGCCGCCCTGCTTGAAGAACCGTCGATCCCGCCCGCCGCGATTGGCGACCGGTCGGTTGGCTAGGCAAAAAGAGATCCTTCCATGCTCTTCGAGCGCGCTCCGCGTGGCCCCGCCTCAGCTTTGCCTTCTCAGGCTCCGGACCTCCGGCCCACCTCCGAACCAGCCACTCAGATCGAAGCACCGCCACTAGTATCCCTGTGGGATT
>CAXTGN010000037.1:4349-10029 GCA_964243455.1 uncultured Acidobacteriaceae bacterium | reverse complement strand
CGGCTTCCTTCTTACGTTAGCGATCACGATCGTGAATTCGCGGGGACGAATTTTCTGGGAAGACGAGATGCTGGGGTGGCTGCTGCTGCGCGATCCCTCCTGGCACCACATGATCCGGGCCTGGAACCTTGGGGCGGATGGGGGTGGATTCTCCTTTTATCTGCTTGGCCGAGCGTGGTTTCGGCTGTTTGGGAACTCGGCACTCGCCTTCCGGCTCTTTTCTGGCAGTTGCTTCGGTATGGCGTTTGTTGCGACCTGGGCTGCGTTGCGGCGGTTCTACCCGGCCTGGATCGTTGCGTTTGCGACCTTCAACAGCTTCTTCTTCAGTCCGCCGCTGACAATGCATTTCATCGAAGGCCGGTTTTATGGCCTGCTTGTGATGAGCACCGCGCTGGGCCTCTGGCTGACTCTAGTGATGGATGACGCACCCGATCCGACGCCCACGCATCTTTACTTCGCGGCTTTTCTCACCCACGGGCTTTTAACGACCAGCCATCTTCTCGGCGTGGTGTACAGCTTCTTCATTCTTTGTGCGACCGTTACCCTTGACCGCATGCGGGGCCGCCGCCGAGTTGGTCTTTACCTCACGGCGGCAGCGGCGTGGCTGCTGTTAATTCCTGAAAGGACCTCAATCCTCGCCGCGGGGCGCGTGGGCAAGCCGCACTTCTGGACCAGAGCGCCCACGGGGCTGGAAGTTCTTGGGGCCTGGTCCGGGTTCAGCAACGAGATCCGACTGGTGCTGCTGGCTTTTTTTCTTCTGGCAGCCTATGCACTTGGCCACACGTCGAGCGGTCTCCGCCAAGGCTTGCGCGAAAACTTTGCTCAACGCCGCGCCGTGTATCTCGTCACCCTGTGCCTGCTGCTCGTTCCGGTACTGCTCTTGCTGGAAGGCGTGGTCGGTACATGGCTCTTCAACGAGCGTTATCTGCAGCCCGTGACCCTGGGCCTGCCCTACCTCACAGCCGAGCTCACGATGGTCGCATCCGGGCTTCCGCTGCTTGCTGTCGTGAGACGCCGCCATCCCGTGGTCAGTGCCCTTGCCTCGGCATCAGCGATCCTGCTGTTTGCTGCCGGCATGTTGGTCTGGGTCTTCCACCATGTCGCCCAGATCACCCCGGAGGCGGTGGACTTCACCGGCCAGCTCACCAATCACCTGCCGCACGACCTGCCCGTCGTTGTGGAAGATGCGTTCACCTTTACGGAGCTCATGAGCCACCAGGCCGGCTCAGGCGTGCCCTACACCTTTCTGCTCGATTGCCCCTATAGCATCAGCCCTGACGCTCCGCGGCTGGAGGTGACCCAGTTCCACCTGATGCAGAACTGGAAGCTCGCCGGCTACTACCCCGACCATATCCAGTATGCCGAGTCATTTCTGCGTGAACACGACCGCTTTCTGGTGATTCACAATGGCCTGATCGATCCGGGGCCCGATACGCCCAAGCCGGAGATCGGCAACCCGGTAGCGGAACGGCTTGCCGCCAATCCGGCGTATGCCGTGCGGAAGTACTTCACCTTCGACCGGACTGACCGGGACAACCAACGCGACATCGTGTGGCTGGTCTGCCGTGGCTCCTGCAACGGCGTAGCGGTGCCGACCCAGCCGGATCGCTGCGTGCTCTCAGCCCGAGGCACGGATTGCTGCGCCGGCCCGGCATGCAGATTTCCAGAAATAGAGGCGCCGCCCCGCTTCTGGCAGGTCCGTTCGTGGTGGAGGTAGTGCTCTTCATACAAGGCCAAAGCGCCCGGCGTGCCAAATCTTCTGCCCTTTATGGAGAGTTGGGACAAGATCACTTATATCGCTGCTGGTGCCACGCCCAGGCATCGCGCAGGATCGTTTCGAGATCGGCGCGCTTCGGTGTCCAACCTAGGACCTGCTTCGCTTGCTCCGAGCTGGCGACCAGCCTTGCCGGATCACCCGGACGCCTTGGCTTCATCTCTGCCGGAATCGGATGCCCTGTCACCTTGCGTGCTGCCTCGATGACTTCCTTCACCGAGAAGCCGGCTCCGTTTCCCAGGTTCAGGATTAGCTTGTCCTTTTCTTCGAGGGCGTGAAAAGCGAGCATGTGCGCGTCCGCCAGGTCGACGACATGGACGTAGTCGCGAATGCAGGTGCCGTCCGGCGTTTGGTAGTCGTCCCCGTAGATGAAGATCTCTTCGCGACGGCCAAGGGCTACATCCAGGATCAGCGGAATGATGTGCGTTTCGGGCTCGTGCGCCTCGCCGCGCCCCGGCAGCGCACCCGCCACGTTGAAGTACCGTAGCGAGGCGTAACGCAAGCCGTGCAGGCGGTTCAGCCAGGTGAGCATCTGCTCCACGAGCAGCTTGCTCTCGCCATAGGTGTTGGTCGGCTGCAACGTGGCAGTTTCCGGGATCGGCACAAAGGCCGGTTCGCCATATACCGCCGCCGTGGAGCTGAAGACCAGCTTGTTGACCCCGGTGGTGTGCATGGCTTCCAGCAACGAAAGCGTGGACGCTGTGTTATTGCGGAAGTAAAGCTCTGGCTTTTGCATGGACTCACCGGCTTCGATCAGCGCGGCAAAGTGCAGCACGCCTTCGGCCTGGCTCTCGCGCAACACCTGCTCGACCTTTTCGCGCTCCGCGAGATCCGCCTGCACGAAGTTGGCGCCTTCTGGCACATACTTGCGCTCGGCGTGCACCAGGCTGTCGATGATGGTCACTTCGTGGCCAGCCTTCAGCAACAACGTGGCCACCGTGCCCCCGATATACCCAGCCCCACCCGTCACCACGACCTTCATGCGTCTCTCCTGATCTTCGATTCTTCTACATTGTCTTCCCCACCGGAGGCGCGCAGCGCCGTGTGGAGAGGTCTCTGTTACCCGCTCAGCCGTTACCCTTTGCCACGGCTGTCCGCAGCGTCTCCGCAGCCAGCTCCGGCGTGATGTCGCGTTGCGGGGAGCCCAGCAGCTCAAAGCCGACCATGAACTTCCGCACTGTTGCCGATCGCAGCAGCGGTGGAAAGAAGTGCGCGTGCAGGGTCCATTCCGGGTGGTCTTCGCCGTCGAAGGGCGCGGGATGGAATCCCATGGAGTAGGGGAAGGGTGTGTCGAAGACCTGGTTGTAGCCGCGGGTGACCGTGCTCAGGATTTGCGCGAGGCCGGCGCGCTGCTCCGGGCTTTGCGCGGCCATGGTTGCGACCTGGTCCCGAGGAACGAGCATGACCTCAAACGGCCACACCGCCCAGAACGGCACCAAGGCCACCCAGCTCTCGTTTTGCGCCACGATGCGTGAACCTGTTCCGTTGGCCTGCGCGAGCTCCATCTCGAGATAGGCAGGCAGTAATACGCGCCCTTGCTCCTTGAGGTAGACTCGTTGTGCCAGGAGCTCCAGGGCCGGCTCGTCGGGCACGTGCTCGGTGGCCCAGATCTGCCCGTGAGGATGCGGATTGCTGGCGCCCATCATGGCGCCACGATTTTCGAAGATCTGCACGTAATCAATGCCGTCGCGGCCGCCCAGCTCGGTTTCCTGCGCCGCCCACTCCTCCACGACCCGCTCGATGGAGGGCAGCTCCATCGTTGCCAGCGTGAGGTCATGCCGCGGGTCAAAGCACAGCACACGGCATACGCCGCGCTCCGTTTGCGCTCGCAGCAGACCGGCACCGTCCACATCCATCGTGGCCGGGAGCACGTCGCTCTTCAGTGCAGCGAAGTCATTCTCAAAAACATAGGTGCCGGTGTATTGCGGCGTCTGGTGACCGCCAGCCCGCTCGTTGCCGGGGCACAGATAACAGGCCGGGTCATAGTGCAGGGCTGCCGGGGCCGCCGGCGTTTCGGTCTGTCCCTGCCATGGCCGCGTCGTTCTGTGCGGCGACACCAACACCCATGACCCGCTCAGCGGGTTCCATCGCCGGTGGGGCGCTTCCTTGAACACCTGCTCGAGCTCTGCCATTACGACCTCACTATTCCGGCCTTCTGCGCGCGGCGCAAAGCCCCATCCACCGGTGCACACACAAAGGTGTCGGCCTCGATGCGGTACTTGGCAAGGTAAGCCGCCCGCAGCTTCTCGATGAAGGCCTCGACCGCGTCGTTGCGCACCAGGTTTACCGTGCATCCGCCGAAGCCGCCGCCCGTCAGGCGTGCACCATAGCATCCGGGCAGACTGGCCGCGGTGTCCACCAGAAAGTCAACTTCCTCCACGGAGCACTCGAAGTCGTCGCGCTCGCTCGCGTGAGCCAACAACATGAGCTGCCCGGCCCTGTGGGCATCGCCGGCCTCCAGCGCCTCACGCATCAGCCGGACGCGGGCGTTCTCTGTGATGACGTGGCGACACCGCTTGTAGCTTTCGCTGGAGATCTGGTCCCGCACGTCTTCGAGGTCGCTCTCTGTGGCGTCACCCAGATCCTGCACGCCCGGGTGCGTTGCAAGGATCCTGGCCTGGCCTGCTTCCAGCTGTTGCCGCCGCTTGCCGTACTCGCCGCCACCGATGGAGTGCTTGACCATGGAGTTGCACACCACAACGGCCGACTCGGCGATCGCGCCGCGGTTCATTGCCACCAGCTCGTACTTCAACGTGCGAGTGTTGAGCAGCAGCGCGTGTCCCTCCGCGGCCAGCACGATCACGGTCTGGTCCATGATGCCGGAGGGCGCACCGACGAAGTTGTTCTCGGCCCTCTGGCAGAGCAGGGCAATTTCTTCCGGCGGCATGTCTCTGCCCATGTGGGCGAGCAATGCGAACGCGGTCGCGACCTCCACGCTGGCCGAAGAACTCAGACCGCTACCGAGCGGTACGTCGCCGCGCAGACTCAGCGAGAACGGTGCCGGCTCCATGCCTTTGGCTTCAAATTCGCGCAGAACCCCGACCGGGTAGTCGCTCCAGTCGCTTGCACGGCCACGTCGGTCCTCCGGCGATTCCGTGTGTTCGCCGGCAAAGCGCTCACTCCGGAAGCGAAACACCCGATCGGCAGCAGGCTCGATCGTCGCTTCGGTGTAGAACGGGATGGCCATCGGCAGCACCAGGCCTCCCGTATAGTCGGTGTGCTCACCGATCAGATTGACCCGGGCGGGTGCCACGGCTGTGCGCTTCTGTTCCACTCTCATTGCCTCGTCAGTGATGGCACACGGATGATCGCTGGACGAGCGACCTGCCGAATGTATGCGGCTGCGCCAGTGTAAACGGTTTCCGTCAGCACTCGCCTCGCGAGATCTTCGGCCCGATACCGGAGCCCTTATGTCCACCACGGCTCAATGGGAGGCTCACGCACAACTACGCGCGACAGCATGTCCACAGCTGCCGACAAACCCTCATGAATGGAGAGCAGCGCATCCTCATGCTCGATGCTGAGCACACCGTCATAGCCGGCCAGCCGTAGGGCGCTCACGATGGCTTTCCAATCAGACTCTCCGTGACCCCAGCCTACGCTGCGGAACAGCCAGGACCGCTCAGCCATCTGTGCGTAGCTCTTGGTGTCCAGCACGCCGTTACGCGCCTTGTTCTCTGGCAGGAT
Organism: uncultured Acidobacteriaceae bacterium; assembly: GCA_964243455.1. GTDB lineage: Bacteria > Acidobacteriota > Terriglobia > Terriglobales > Acidobacteriaceae > Granulicella. The sequence continues at coordinate 4,568 of CAXTGN010000037.1, read as the reverse complement.
GGCGACATCTTTTGCATGGAAGTGGAAGATGGCCTCACCGAGCGTCGTAATCGCCGTTGGGATGTCCACACCCTGCCACCACATGTGGCTGGGATCGAAGTTGATGCCGATAGCTTCACCCGCCTCGGCGCGCAAGCGCAGCAGCGTTTCGGCGTTGTAGACGCAGAAACCTGGATGCGCTTCGAGGGCTACGCGGACACCTGCGTCCCTGGCTACTGT
>CAXTGN010000037.1:0-4339 GCA_964243455.1 uncultured Acidobacteriaceae bacterium | reverse complement strand
CTGGATGCGCTTCGAGGGCGACCTTTACGCCAGAGCTTTCCGCGACCGTGTTCAGCTCGCGCCAGTACGGGATGAGCCGCTCGCTCCATTGCCATGCAAGCGCGTCAGCGTACTCAGGCGGCCATGCGGCAGTGATCCAGTTAGGGGTTCTATCCTCCCGGCTGCCGCCAGGGCAGCCTGAAAAGGTCACCACGGTCTTTACCTCCAACAGCTCCGCCAGATGGATCGTGTTGCGCAACACCGCATCGTCGCGTTCCGCTGTTCTTGATTCGGGATGCACGGGATTGTTGTGGCAGGAAAGCGCGCTGATCGCCAGTCCGGCATCGGCGAGTTTGCTGCGGAACTCCATGCGACTATCGCTACGTGCCAGCAAACCTTCAACATCGAGATGGTTGGCGCCGGGCCAGCCACCTGCGCCCAGCTCTAGGCTGCGTATGGCAGGGTAACGTTTCAGCGCCAGCAGCATGTTGTCCAAACTGAGCTGCTGAAATACTGGGGTAAACAGGCCGATTTGCATGCAATATCTCCGAGCGGTCGCCTACCGGCTCAGTCACAAACATACTCGCGCCAGGCATCGCTTTCGGCGATGCCCTTCAGCATCGCAAAGCGTTCACGCAGCAGCCGACGAATGTGCGGCACGAGAACGAGCTGCCCCACCAGGCGTCCGGCCCAGCCAAACGGCATCGTAAACCGCACCTCGTCTTCCAAGCGTACGCCCCCGTCCATCTGATGAAAGCGATGATCGTGTGCGAAGCTTCGGAAGCGGCCCTCCAGCATGCGGTCCTGGAAGTGGTACGGCCGCTCGTACTCCGCGATCAGCGATACATGGAAGTTCGGAAAGCCCAACTGCCACCCCTCCCATCGCACCGTGTCTCCACCCCGCACACAGCCTTTCGTGCGCCCCCCTACGGGACGCATTCCAAGCTCCTTTTCAACGATGGCCAGATGGGTCGAGAGCGCAAAACACCGCTCCAGGGGGGCACGGATTACAGTGCTGTCACGAAGAACAAACATCGGGCTTCACCTGCCTAGGTATGCATTGGATGTCACCCATCGGGACTGGGGCAGTTTATGGTTCCTGTACCTGCGTATGGAACACCCATGCGGCGATCGCCTCAACCCGCTCTAGCGAAATGCCCTCTCGCTGTTCCCTTGCCAGTGGGTGATCTGCGTTCAGCACCGTGAAATGCGGCCGCCACCCAACCTTCTGGGTGGCAACGCTGACCTCCAGGTTCAGGGTCGAGCCGTACAGAGGAAGCTGGCTATCGAGGTAGCCGCGGAACGCCGGTTCAGACTCGCGGCCCTCCGTCTTCCAAAGCTCGTTGGTGCGCATGAAGTTCTTCGGGCTGACCTCGGCCCAAATGCCCCAGATGAAGGGCTGTTCGAGATCCCTTACCGGCAGGAGGAAGCGTCCGCGCAGGTAGAAAATCGTGTTGTCGATCGCACACTGATCGGGCGTGATGACCACGCGTCCCTCGACCTGCTCCGAAGAAATCTTCGTCACAGCGAGTGGGGCCTTGACGCTGAAGCTCAGCGGCAGCACCTCATGCCGCTGTCCACAGATGCCACACAGAAACCCAGTCGTTAGTTGATTGCCCACACTGGTCCTTTATGGGCCACAGGAGCCATCCTTACAGTTCCATCGAGTGCTCAGCGACCAGCGCCTTGGCCCACTCCATGAACTCCGGCACGGTACTCGACCCCTGATCGCCCTTGCCGCGAACGCGTACGCTCACCGAATCCGTCTGCATCTCTTTGTCTCCTATCACCAGGATGAAGGGTATTTTCTGCAAACCGAAATCGCGGATTTTGCCCTGCATCTTGCCATTGCTTGCGTCCAGTTCCACGCGCAGGCCTGCGGCCTCAAGCCGCGCCATCAGGCTTTGCGCATACTCAAGGTGCTTCTCCTTCGAGATCGGCACCAGGCCAACCTGCACCGGCGCGAGCCACATGGGGAACGCCCCGGCATAGTGTTCGATCAACACACCAAAGAAGCGCTCCACGCTGCCAAACAGCGCACGATGCACCATCACCGGCTGATGCCGCTCGCCGTCCTCGCCGACGTACTCCAACCCAAAGCGCTGCGGCAGCTTGAAGTCGAACTGCACCGTCGACAGCTGCCACAAACGGCCCAGCACATCCACGATCTTGACGTCGATCTTGGGGCCGTAAAAAGCGGCTTCACCCGGGAAGGTCTGAAACGTCAACCCGCGCTTGTTCAGCACATCCTTCAGTGCGCCCTCGGATTCCGCCCATTCCTCCGCCGTGCCGATGAACGCTGGATCCCCCGGCTTATGCGTGGATAGCTCCACGCGATACTCCTTGAAGCCAAACGTTTTCAGGACAGCCTCGGCGAAATCCAAGCATCCTTCAATCTCGCTCACAATCTGATCGCGGGTGCAGAACACATGCGCATCATCCTGCGTAAAACCTCGCACGCGCAGCAGGCCGTGCATGGTGCCGCTGCGCTCATAGCGATACACATTGCCGAGTTCCGCATAACGTTGCGGCAGGTCGCGGTAGCTCTTTGGGGTGGATTTATAAATCAGGATGTGACCGGGGCAGTTCATCGGCTTCAGCCGGTACTCCGCGTCATCCAGTTCCATCGGCGGATACATGTTCTCCGCATACACCTCTTCATGGCCGGAGATCCTCCACAACTCACGCCGCATGATGTGAGGCGTAAACACCATGTGGTATCCGCGCCGGATGCACTCCTCGCGCATCCAGTCCTCCATGGCCTTGCGGATCAGCCCGCCCTTCGGGTGCCAGAAGATTAATCCCGCGCCGGCAATCTCCTGAATGCTGAACAGGTCCAGCTGCTTGCCCAGCACACGATGGTCGCGCGCTTTGATTTCTTCGAGGTGCTTGAAGTGCGCATCCAGATCCTTCTGGTTAAAGAACGCGGTGCCGTAGATGCGTTGCAGCTGCTGGTTGTCCTCTTTGCCCAGCCAGTAGGCGCCTGCGATGGACATGACCTTGAACGCCTTCACGCGGCCCGTCGAAGGCACATGCGGCCCGCGGCAGAAGTCGGTGAAGTTGCCGTTCCTGTAAAGCGAGATCTCCTCGCCGGGTTGCGTGAACCGCTCGATGAAGTGCACCTTCATGAACTCACCGCTGCCGCGGTAATCCTCCAGGCCCTTCTCGCGCGACTCGGAGACATGCAGGAAAGGCTCATCGCGCTTGACCACCTCGGCCATGCGCGCTTCGATCGCGGCAAGGTCGGTCTCCGTGAACGGCACCTCGCGGTAAACGTCGTAGAAGAAGCCGTTGTCGGTGGCCGGGCCGTGGCCCAGCTTGGTCTCCGGGAAGAGCTCCATGATCGCTGTCGCCATGACGTGCGCCGCGGAGTGCCGCACGACGCGCAGGGCGGCGGGGTCCGTCTCTTTAAGCAGTTCCAGCGCGACATCCTCGTTCAGGGAAGCGCGCAGGTCCATGTGCCGCTCGCCGGCGGCACCCTCGGCCGAATACATCCCAGCCTCGGTCTGTTCCGTTTTAGCCTCCGCATCGGCTGTCTCTGTGGGAGCGGGTTGCGTCATTGGTCGGATACGGGCCACAACCACCGCCGCGGCAAGACGGGGCGAGATGCTGTTAGCGACGTCAAGCGGTGTTGTTCCGGATGCGACCTCGCGCACGGAGCCATCGGGGAGCTGAACCTTGATCAAAGCACTCACACAAGCAAGGATAGTCGACCCGGTCGATGATAGTTACGAGCGTCCGCCCCCGTGCTGCCATGGTTGTATCCCCGTCCATCACCGGGGAATCGCGCACACCGGCGGTGAGACGTATGTTGGACCCATCGAGGAGGCCGGGCTGCCCTCGAGCGAGGTTTCTCTCCATGCAGATGCTGTGTAAAGTCGCCGCCGATTTAAGTGACGTCCGCTGCCCCGTGTGCGGGCAAGCGTTTATGGTCTATTGGACGCGAAGCCGGGAGATCAGCCGGGCCGAACAGCGACAGTCGCTTGGGGAGGCTCTTCGTGGGCAGCACGTCACCTCGGACGCGGGCGACATCCATGCACCGGCCTTTCAGCTGCCCGACACCCCGTTGGCTCTGCCCAGGCGCATACCCCAGCCCGCTCCCCCTGCTGCTCCGATTGGAGCCATCCCGGTTTACCACTAGCTCCATCCGGCATCGCGGCACACTCCGCTACAATGGAGGGCGGCGACCCGGTATTACCCCAGGGCGCATCTGCTGTTGCATCAAGCGCCCCTATGAGCTGGTTTAAACGCGAAGACCACGAAATACATCCGACCCCGGATCACGAGGTTCGCACCGAAGGCCTTTGGGTCAAGTGCGATAATTGCCGCAAACTCATCTGGAAGGCCGATCTGGAAGCCA
>CAXTGN010000036.1:16327-18554 GCA_964243455.1 uncultured Acidobacteriaceae bacterium | reverse complement strand
ATATTTTGATGGCCGAGGGGGATACAGGGTCTCTCCACTGCGCTTCGCTTCGGTAGAGATGACAGGGTGTTGGCTCCACAGCAGAACGCAGATTCCCTTTGGGAATGACAAACAAAAGGAAGCTATGCGGAGCCGGTGTAGGTGACACCCCTGGTGTTGGCTTCGACGCGGCCGAGTTCCCAGATGCGGAGGTGTGGGTAGGGCTTGAGGAGGTCGGCTAGCTGGGGTTGGAGGCCGGCGGGAGCGACGATCACGAGGCCGACGCCCATGTTGAAGGCGCGGAGCATTTCCGCGTCGGGGATGTCGCCCAGGCGCTGCATCATGGCGAAGACGGGCTGCGGTGTCCAGGTGCTCCGGTCGATGGTGACGCCGAGACCTTCGGGGAGGATGCGGGGGACGTTTTCTGTGAGGCCGCCGCCGGTGATGTGGGCCATACCCTTTACCGGGATGCCGGCGTTGAGGATGGCGCGAACCGGGGCGACGTAGTTCGTGTGCGGGGCGAGCAGGACGTCGGCGAGTGAGGCTCCGCCGAACTCGTCGGGGCGGGAGCCTACGTTGAGATTGGCGACGTCGAAGAAGAGCTTGCGGGCGAGGGAGTAGCCGTTGGTGTGGAGCCCCGAGGAGTTGACAGCGTAGAGTGCGTCGCCGGGCTGGATGGTCGCGCCCGTGAGCAGTTTGGGGCGGTCGACGACGCCGGTGACGAAGCCGACTACGTCGAGGTCGCCGTGGCTGTAAACGGCGGGCATTTCGGCGGTCTCGCCGCCGACGAGGGCGACGCCGGCCTCGGCGCAGGCGGCGCTCATGCCGCCGACGAGCGACTCGATGACCGCGGGTTCGACCTTGTGGACGCCGAGGTAGTCAAGGAAGGTGAGCGGTCTGGCGCCCATGACGACGATGTCCCCGGCGACGGCGGCGACGAGGTCGCGGCCGAGGTTCTCGTAGGCCTCGGGTGTGTTCACGTGGGTAGTGACGAGGGTCTTGGTGCCGCAGCCGTCGGTGCTCTGGACCATGACCGGGTCGGGCATGCCCTTGATTGCGTCGGCCAAGGAAAAGAGCGAGCCGAAGGCGCCGAGCTGGGTGAGGACGGCGGGGGTGTGCGTGCGGGCGACGTGCGCTTTCATGCGCCGGACGGCTTCGTTGCCAGCCTCGATGTCGACGCCCGCGGATTTGTAGTCGATGGTGCTCACAGGATTAGGGTATCGCGGTTGGTGAGGCTGTTCCGGTATTTACCGCGGGTCTTGAGAACCACCCTTGAGAAATTCACCGGGGTTGGCCCCGACAACTCGCTTGAACGCCTTACTGAATGCGGCGTCGGACTCGTAACCGACGGACCGAGCGACATCTATCAGCTTCTTGTCACGCTGTTGTAGCAGCGGCATCGCCTTCTGCATCCGCCACTCGGTTACATATTCCAATGGTGTTTGTCCGAGTAGCTCTTTGAAACGTGCTGCGAATGCGGAGCGAGACATCCCCGCCGCTTCGGCTAGGGATTCGACCGTCCAGGGTGTGTTCACTCTGTCGTGAATGGCACTAAGGGCAGTGCCCATTTGAGGATCGAAAACAGCGCGAAGCCATCCTTTGCTGCGTTCCGGTCCCGACGCGATGTGCGCCCGGAGCACCTGGATAAAGAGGACCTCTGCCAGCCGGGTTGCGACGACTTCCGACCCCGGTGCCTGTTTCCCCATTTCTGCCGCCAGCGCCTGCACTGTGCTGTGAAGAGCAAGCGTGCGTACCTGATCTGCCTTCATCAGAATGAAGTTTGGGAGTAACTGGGTGATCGGCTTGAGGCTGGCGCGATCGAAACTTAAGGACCCGCAGACGATGGTTGTCGGTGCGCCACCACCGCCGTAATGAGCGACGTTGCCCTCGGCTTTGGCACCGATCTCGCGGAAGGTCCAGCGCGGACGTGTACGCGGGCTGTCGCACAAAACGATTGACGTTCCCCTGGCCAGCAAAAAGCAGTCGCCACCGGTGAGAGGTATCGGCTCCGGAATACCTTCCACACTCAGCCAGCAGTTGCCGCGCGAAAGCATGACGAAATGCGCCAGGTCTGTGGGTGCCGTCTTTTTACCTGATGGCGTGACTTCCCTTTCGGTCGGCTTTTCCTGTGTTACGCCCCATGGGGCAGTGGCCTCGAGCCTGTGCAGACCGGGGGACTACACCTTTCGGGGCTGAGGGGCTGAGGGTGGCGGGTGTTGATTGGCAGGCTTGTGCCTTCGGCCCTCGC
>CAXTGN010000036.1:12410-16227 GCA_964243455.1 uncultured Acidobacteriaceae bacterium | reverse complement strand
GTTGTAAATACAGGGGTCTCTCCGCTGCGGCTTCGCCTTCGGTCGAGATGACGCGGTTTTGGGTTTGGGGTTGAGGGTGTTGGGTAGGCTTGTGCCTTCGGCCCTCGCGTTGTAAATACAGGGGTCTCTCCGCTGCGGCTTCGCCTTCGGTCGAGATGACGCGAGTTTTGCCGTAGGAAAGGGAAATCCGGCAACGGGCTCGTCATCTGATTGCTCTCTTCGGGCATCGTTCTCCCCAGAAAGCATCATCTCGACCGGAGTCTCACGGCCTCCCTGTGAGACGGAGTGGAGAGACCCCTGTATTGAATGGGCGCGGCGAAAAGGTCGGCTACGTCTACGTCCTCTCGAGCGGATTCAAGCACCTGTACATGGGGGTGACCTCCGACTTAAAGAAGCTGGTTGGGCAGCACCAGCGTGGAACGTACCCGTGTGGCTTTACTGAGCGATACAACATCAAGCAGCTTGTGTACTTTGAACGCTTTCCATTCTTAGCTGCGGCGATCGCGCGTGAAAAGCAATTAAAGCGGTGGTCGCGGGTGAAGAAGATTCGGCTGATCGTGGGGCCTTAACCCTACGTGGCGGGACCTGAGCCTGGAGTGGGGCAGCCCGTCGAGCCGTTCTCTGGCGAGCCCGGGAAGCCTCGGCGCTTTGGGGAAATACAGGGGTCTTTCCACTGCGCGAACGGTGAAACAGTTCGCTTCGGTCGAGATGACGCGGTTTGAGGGGGTGGGGAGGGCAGGCTCGTGCCTGTGGCCCTCGCGCTGCGAAACCCAGGGTCTCTCCGCTGCGCGAACGGTGAAGCTGTTCGCTTTGGTCGAGATGACGCGGTTTGAGGTGGGGTGGGTAGGTGCGTGTCACGGGCGGCTAAGGCTTGGGTTGGGACTCGTTTAGCAACTTGACCAGGTAGTTCTTCCAGATGGCGGCCTGGGTGTGGGTGCCGTGGCCTCGGGTCTGATCGGTGATGGGCAGCAGAACGAATTGGGCGTGCGGCATCTGCGTGACCATCTTCTCGGCGACGCCCAGCTCGGGTGGGTTGATGAAGTCGTCGGCGGAGTTGATGTACATGACCGGGACGGTGATCCTGGCGAGGTTCTTGCTCGGGTCGTAGTTCCGGCTGGCGTCGAGGTAATAGATCATGTTGTTCGCGTCCGTTGTGTCGTCGACGCGGTCGAGGTACTTATCGACGTATTTCTCGGCGGCCTCGCGTGTGGGGGCGGCTTTCTGTTGCACGAGCGGCGCGGAGCCCATGATGAGGAGCATCTCGTTCGCGGTGCGCAGGCCTTTCGCTGGCTGGGTCGTGTACTCGCCGTTTTGCCAGGCGGGGTCATTCTTGATGTTTTCGATGGCCATGTAGCGCATCATGCGGTTGCGGCCGGCGATCTGGGTGGGCAGGCAGGCGAGCGGCATGAGGGCGTCGGCGAAACCGGGGTAGGTTTCGCCCCAGACGAAGCTCTGCATGCAGCCCATGGAGGTGCCGAGGATGAGGCGCAGGTGATCGACATGGAGACCCTGCAGGAGCATTTCGTGCTGCGAGCGGACCATGTCGTCGTAGTCATAGCGTGGGAAGCGCATGCGGAGGCCATCGGAGGGCTTGGCGCTGTCACCGTGGCCGATGTCGTCGGGAAAGATCAGGAAGTACTTCGTAATGTCGAGCGGCTGGCCGGGGCCGAAGAGCACTGTAGAGAACTGCAGGGCGAAGAGCGTGTGGGCGTTGCCCCCGGTGCCGTGGAGCAGGAGCACGGCGTTGTCGACCTGGCCCCCCTCGTCACGGTGCGGCGTACCGAGCGTGAGGTAGTGCAGGTGTAGCGAGGGAAGCGTTTCGCCTGTGCCGAAGCGGAAGTTGGGGATGTCGAAGTCGCCGGGCCGGCCGGTGTAGCGGTTGGTGCTGGTCTGCGAGCTGGGTGGGGCAGCGGTGGCGGGTTGTTGCTGCGACATGGCGGTGGCCGCGAAGGAGCAGGCTAGCGTGAGAAGCGTTGCTGCGAGTTTCATTACGGGCCTTTGGGGACGGGGAATGACAAGGAAGCGAGGCAACGGCAAACAGCAACAGCAACCAGCAACAGCAAACAGCAGGTTCCCCGTTCGGGGAATGACAAGAAAGAAGAGCAAGGGCAGATGCCTTCTGGAATGACAAGGGGGAGCCTGCGTTGTTCGTTGTTACTTGCTGGTGCTGCTGGCTGTGGTTGAGGCGAGCGGCTTGGTGATCTCGTCGATGTAGTCCTTCTGCGAAGCGTCTCGCGTGTGGATGGGGTAGCGCTGGCCGTCGTGGTAGTTGATGTCGATGGGCTTGACGTAGGTTTCGGTCTGGATGAGCAGATGGATGGGCTCGGTGTCGGACTTGGCCTTATCAACGGCGGCGAGCAGCTGGTCTGAGCTGGCGACGCGGCCATTGATCGAGATGATCTTTTGACCGGGCGCGAGCTTTGCCTGGTCGGCGGGTCCGCCCCAGCGCACATCGCCAATCAGGCCTTCGCTGCTGACACGAAGACCGAGGGAGTACCAGACGTCCACCGACCCGGCGCGATTGCGTCCGCCGGTGGACAGCGTTTTCTCAGAGTCCGAAGGATGGTCCTGGTAGGTAAGCTTCCAGCCGCCGCGGTTGATGCCGTCGAGATCGGCGTGCGGATTGATCATATCGACCTTCTGGTGGAAAAAGCCGGCCCAGTCGTATTTGACGACCTGGTTGAGGTCGCGGATGAGCTCGTCGCGGTCATAGGTGACGATGAGCGGGCCGGTGTTCCCGCCCTTGCCGAGGAAGATGTGGTGGAAGTCGAGGATGGACTTCCCATCGTTGGTGAGCTGGCGGATGAGGGTGTCGGCGTCGAGCCAAAGGAGCTCGCCTTCGGTGTAGTAGTCCTGCCCGCGTTTCCAGTTGGACCAGGACGGATTGCCACCGCGGAGGATGCTGGCGGCGAGGGCGGTGTCATCGGTGGAGCGCCAGAGGCGGCCGGGTCTGTTGTCGAGATGGGCGGCGGTCATGGCGAGCACCTCGCGGTATTGCTGCGGCGACCACATGCCGTCCCGCGCGGCGAGCACGTCGCCCATGTACTGCGTCATGCCTTCGTAGACCCAGAGCAGTTCGCCGACCTCGGGCTTCTCGAAATCGGTTTGGTAGAGCTTGTCGGGGCGCCGGTACTTGCCGTTCCAGGAGTGCGTGAACTCGTGGGAGAGCAGTTCGGCGTTGCCGAGCAGATGGGCGCCGCTGGTGAAGCCGAGCTCTTCGGTGCCGTTGTCGGAGCTTTGCCCGTGCTCCAGACCTTCGCCGCCAGCGACGTCGGAGAGAGTCAGGAGAAAGTGGTACTGGTTGTAGTGATGCGAAGCGTAGGCCTTGTCGGCCTCGTGTACGAGATTGTTAAGATCCGCCAGGATCTCGGGGCGGAGGTCCGAGTCTTTAGGGTCATCGGAGATGACGTCGATGAAGTGTGCGGGCTTGATGTCAGGGGCGAGCGCGAACTCGTGGAAGTACTCGCCGGCGATGACGGGGGAGTCTTCTAGCTGCTCGACGTTTGTGGGCTGGTATTGCACGGTGCCGCCGGGTTTGGTGTTGGCAGCGAAGGGCTGCGCGGGCGTGAGCGCGGTACCGATGCCCCAGCCCTGGGGGACAGTCACGGACGGCTGGATAGGGATGTCACGCACCGGCCGGTTCGCCGGGTAGAGCAGGAGCTTTTCCCACTCGAGCACCGCCATCTTGTCATCGGCACGGCTGAGCACGATGCAGTCGAGATGGGCGTGCAGCGTGGTGACGCCCTTAGGGACGTCGACATGGAAGGCGTAGAGGTCGACATCGTCGCGACGCCACGGAAGCGGCTTGCCGTCGACG
>CAXTGN010000036.1:6382-12400 GCA_964243455.1 uncultured Acidobacteriaceae bacterium | reverse complement strand
CCGTGATGTCTTCTACCGGACCGGTGGGACGGTGATTGCCGGGGATCCACTTGGGCGTGGTGAAGGTGTTTTCCCCTGCGTGGACCGGGAGATCGATCTCGGCATGGTAGAGCTTGCGGGGCGCCTCGGTGAGGTCGGCTGTGATGCGGATGGGCCCCTGGGCCAGAGCCCCGATTGCGGGGAGTGCCAGTGTGCCAAGCAGAGCGAGAGGGAGTCGGGTGAAACGGTGCAACTTGGGCATCGTAGGATAGGTCCTTGGTCAAATGACATTTGGTAGTAAAGGGAGACGCAAGGGCCAGATAGGCCGCCTGCTTTCGCTGACTGCCCTCGTGCTTAGGCGAGTGCGGCTTCTATGGCTTCGATGAGTTTGGGGTCGTCGGGAGCGATATCGGGGTTGAAGCGCGCGATGACCTCCCCGTCGCGACTCACGAGAAACTTCTCGAAGTTCCAAAGCAACTCCGGTGGCTGGTTGGGCGCGGGGAAACCGTGCTCGGCGGCATACTCGGAGAGATGGGTGAGCAGGTCGTCATTGTTGCTGGTGCGCTGCGGTTTCTCGGCAATCAGTTCGTTATACAGCGGATGCTTGGCCGGGCCCGCGACGGCGATCTTGGAGAACAGGGGAAATGAGACCGGGTACTCCGTGGAGCAGAACGTGGCAATCTCCTGATTGCTTCCGGGTTCCTGACCGGCGAAGTCGTTGGCTGGGAATCCGAGCACGACCAGACCGTGGTCCGCGAACCGTTTGTAAAGCGTTTCAAGCCCGGTGTACTGCGGCGTGAAGCCGCATTTCGAGGCGACGTTGACGAGCAGAAGCACCTTTCCGCGGTATGGATGCAGCGTCGTTGGCTCGCCCCCGAGGGTTTCGAGTGGAATGTCGTACAGATTGGCCATGGTTTGATTATTACCGCGAACAGCCACGGGCAGCTTTGCAGACCGGGGTGAGGCTGGGATCAACACGGTGCCGTGAGAGCATAGGAAGCGGAGGCGCCCTTGTTTACAACGCAGGAATTGAAGCAACTCCCCCTGTTCGAATCTGTTCCGCAGGAGACCCTGGAGAAACTTGCAGGCAAGACGGCCGATGTGCGGCTTTGCGAGGGCGAGTGGCTGATCCGCGAGGGTGAAACGCCATTCTTTTACGTGATGCTTGAAGGTGCAGTCGAGGTCGTCAAGGAGATCAACGGCCGCGAAGAAGTGATGAAGCAGTTCAAGGCACCCGACTTCTTTGGCGAGGTGCCCATCTTTCTGGGTGCTCCTTCCCTGGCTTCCGTGCAGGCCAAGACGCCGAGCCGCATTCTTAGGTTGAGCGCCTTGCAGTTGAAGTTTCTTGTGGACAAAGCCCCTGAGGCAAGCGCGCTGATCATGAAGACCCTCAGCGACCGGCTTACAGCCATCCAGGAGTTTTCCCGGGACACCCCCGGTATCCGGGCCATGGTCGTTGGGTCCCGCTATGACGTTGACTGTCGCGAAATCCGCGCGTTCCTGACCAGCAACCGCATCCCGTATGCGTGGATAGACCGCGACCGTGAGCCGGAGCGTATTCCTTCCTGTCTACGGGAGCATGGGGTTGAGGGCCCGGCGGTTGTTGTGGATCAGGAGGTCTGTCTAGGCGATTCGCCGACGGTGCGCGACGTGGCACAGGCGCTGGGCTACCAGACAGCACCGAAGAACGACGGCTATGATGTCGTCATTGTGGGTGCGGGGCCGGCGGGTCTGGCCGCAGGCGTCTATGGAGCCTCCGAGGGACTTCGCTCGCTGGTGGTAGAACGCGCCACCGTGGGTGGGCAGGCAGGAACCTCCTCCCGCATCGAAAACTATCTTGGATTTCCGAACGGCATCTCCGGAGATGAGTTGAGCGATCGCGCGCAGAAGCAGGCCTCCCGTTTCGGCGCTGAGATTGTGGTGACGCGCGAGGTCACCAACATTCACCAGTTGACCGAAGGCGGTTATTGCATCGAGATGGACGGCGGCGACCGGGTGAATACCCGGTGCGTGGTGCTGGCGACGGGTGTCGACTGGCGTCGCCTTGAGGCGGAAGGGGTCGACAGGCTTCGCGGCCGTGGGGTGCTGTACGGCGCGTCACGCATGGAGGCCGGCAGCGTTGTAGGCAAGGATATTTTCATCGTGGGCGGCGGAAACTCGGCCGGGCAGGCCGCGATGTTCTTTTCCAGCTATGCCCGGAGCGTGACGGTGCTGGTGCGAGGCGCGGGACTCAAGTTGACCATGTCGTCGTACCTGATTGACCAGATCGGGCACAGGGCAAATATCAAGATTGAGCCGTTTACGGAAGTGGTCTCTGTCGGCGGCGAGAACGCGCTGGAGACGGTATGCACGGTGACAAGTGGACAGGAACCGCGAGAGCGACCAGCGCAGGCGCTGTTCATCATGATCGGTGCGGACGCCAACACGGATTGGCTCCCACCGCAGGTGCTCAGGGACGAGCGAGGCTATGTGTGCACGGGCAGAGACCTCACCGAGCACTCCTGCGGCGACCGGGCGCCTTTTTTGCTGGAAACAAGCCTTCCGGGGTTTTTCTGCGTGGGGGATGTGCGGCACGACTCGATCAAGCGCGTCTCGTCCAGCGTAGGCGAGGGCAGTATGGCGATCGCCTTTGTGCACCAGTACATGGCAATCGGGGAGCGCGTGCCGGCGTTGGCGTAAATCTTTCCATGGGACAACGAAGAGGCCCGGTCAGGTGACCGGGCCTCTTCTATCCACTTAGAAGTGCAGTGAAACGCGCTCGGACTGCAAGGGCAAGCTCCTATTTAGGAGCCACACCGGGGTCGGTGTATCGGTTGTGATTGCGGTCGTAGATGCCTTTGCTCGTTGCGTTCTGCTGGCGAGCCAGGGTGTGGCGATCTCCGGAGGTAAGGTGGCCACCGTCAGCCTGGCGCATGCTGTGTTCTTCCGAGGAGATGCGGGACTGATTGGCCTCGGCATGGGCAGCGCCGTCCGGCGTGATCTGACCCTCGCGAACACCGTGGGCAATGCGGGCCTGCTGACGGCTCTGACGTGCGTGAATGGAATGGCGCTGGTTGTGGGTTGTCTGGGCCATGGCGGCGGAAGCCGGCACCATCACGAGGTTTGCTGCTGCGACGAGATTCCTGAGGTTCATAGCGGGTAAGCCTTTCATGCGATCGTTTCGATCGTGAATTAGGTGGCTCCCCGGGCCCGGGCGATTGCCATCTTGTTCCAGCTATACGAACACGGAGGATGTCCTCAGGTTGCGGGTTCCGGAGAAAAAGGCCCTACCACGTCCGTGCTACGTAGCCTTGCGCTGGAAGGCGGTCTTCTTTCCGGCAAAGGAGCTTTTCGCGCGAAAGCTCGCGTTGGACGAAGTGGAATCAGGCTTGCTGCCCGTTTTGGCATGGGCGGCTTTCTCCAGCGCTGCCTGCAGCTTCTGCTCCTTGGGGCTCAGGCCGGTTTTTCGCGTGGGAACGGATGGTTTGGAGGGCAGATCAGTCATGGAAAGATCCTCTCACAGGCATAGATGAGCGTGTGGGCTTCGCGAATAGAGCCTTTCGGGCCCGTCCGGAGAACGGTGTATTTCGCTTCTGAAAGCGGCATGGGTCCCCCATAATCCGAGCGTTGCTCTGAAGGCAAGATGAACGAGAGGATGTGTATGAAGGTCCCTGACGAGGTGCTGCAGCAGATGGGGAAGACGAACGCTCTGTTTTGTGACGAAGTCGTTGCGCAGAAGCGGTTCGAGGCAGTTGACCAGGTCTACGCCGCGAATGCATGCGTGTTACCGCCAGGCGTTCCCATACAACAGGGACGTGAGGCCATCCGCGAGTTCTGGAAGGTGGCGGTAGAAGGCATGGGCATTACGGGAGCCACGTTGCGCACAGTCTTTGCGGAGATGGCAGGAGACACCGTGGTCGAGATCGGGCAGGCTGAGTTGGCTCTGAAGACCGGAGACCCGGCGTCGGTGAAGTACATCGTGCACTGGAAGCAGGAAGAAGGAGTGTGGTTGTGGGACAAAGACATCTGGAACTGATGGGGGTAGGCCGGAATGCCGGGAATGGATGGCCCTCATCGTGTAAGGCGCTTTGTTCTTGAGTCAGGAGGCGAACAGACGTAGGCTCGGGGTCATGGTGCTGAACGACTTATCGCAGACCTTTCTGTTTACCTTTCGCTGCAATGGCGAAGCGCATGGTCATCCCCTGGCGGAGGCGTCCGTCGAACAGTTGGCGGATTATGACGGGTCAGTAGTCGGCGACGCCTATCGGAAAAGCTGGTTCGGCGCGCAGATGGACCTCCGCCCGATGCTCGCGCAGCTCGGCTTCACAGCTGTCGATATCGAGGGTGTCATGGCCGCTCTGGGCAGCCACAGGGACGCAGACCGCAAGCTGGCAGTCACCCCGGATCAACTGACGGCAGCCGGCTTTCAGGACGCAGCGTAGTTGAGTAACCAGGAAGCCGTTCACGTGTGTGTCGCCACCCAGAATAGGCCCTTGACCAAGCTGCGAGGCGTGCGCGAAAGAAGGCAGTTCGGGTTCTTACCTGCGGCGATCGTGCTGGCCGTCATTTCGGTTGTGCTCGTGTCGGCATCGGCATAGCATCCGCTTCCAAGCTTCATGATTGGCGCTCCACAAGGGGAAGCCACACGGGCCTCTCCTGGCCTGTGGCAGAACAACCGGCCGATTCCGGCCTTGCAGTCTGGGGACGACCATGGTGGTCAGACTCCGACGTACCGTTGTGTTTCCGGACAAGTGTGGGGCAATCGCGCCGTGATCGGTCAAACGAGCATCCCGGATACCGGCCTGGAGGTCATTGATCTCCCGGATGAGACCTGGACCGCATCGAGGCCCGTGCAAAGGCATGATGCTGTGTCGCAGATAGGCCGCACCCAGCGAATCGCGCGCGCCTTTGTGGACAGTCCCGGAAGCATTCTGCAGGAACTTGTCGATGCAGCCATAGAGCTCTGCGGGGCCGACAGTGCGGGCATCAGTCTGGAGCGGCCGAATGGTACAGCCCAGAACTACTATCACTGGGTCGCTACGGCCGGCCAATACTCCGAGTTCTTCAACGCGATGTTGCCGCAGACTCCTAGCGCATGCGGGGTTTGCCTGGAGCGCAATCGGCCTCAGATCTTTCGCGTCGGTCGGCGGTTCTTTGACATTCTCGGGGTGCAGGCGCCGCTCGTTACCGATGGCCTGCTGCTGCCGTGGATTTGTGGTGAGACACGGGGCACGATCTTCATCATGGCGCATGGCCGAGACGAAGCCTTCGATGCGGAACACTGCCGCATCATGAGCACGCTCGCTGACTTTGCTGCCCTGGGCATCCGGCATCAGAGGCAGCAATCGCTGCTGATGGCGCAGGCAGCGGCGGTCGCCGCCGCCAGCATGGCCAATCGTCTCGCGCATGAGATCAACAACCCGCTACAAAGCCTTACCAATGTGCTGTTCCTGGCAGCCTCTGGCCAGCATGGAGAAGAGGCGCAGCAGATTGGTGAGCAGGCGATGAAGGATCTGCAAAGGGTCTCTTCGCTTGTGAAGGAGCTCCTGGAACTTCCGTATCGCGAGCGAACGATTATGGACCTGGCCAACGGGTGAAGGGTGGCGAGCTTTGGCAACGTCCGTGGCCGTTTGTTCTTGTGCCATGACATCAGCGGGGGCTCGACGAAGCACGGTAGGGTGGTAACCCCGCTCGGCCGTAACTCCCTAAAAGTGATATTCCTTTCCGGCCCTGCTGGCGTGATCCTGAACCTGAAACGAGGGACAGCATGACCAAACCACAGGAATTCAGAGACCAGCAGATTGTTCGGCACGACAGCCCCTACCAGGTAGACGAGCGTTTTGCGAAGGGACCGCAGTCAGGAAAAGGCGTGCTCACCGCTGGACGTGTGGTGTGGACGGAAGCGAAGGCAAAGTCTGCTGAGCAGGATCAGGCCGTGAATGCGTTTGCGGAAGGTATCGGCGTGGTGTCGGTGGAAGCAGAGAGCCTGCGCCCCTAGACCGCACCAGGATTCGGCGGCGTTGCTCAGTGGCCCCGGTGCCCTGAAATGCCGCGTCTCAG
>CAXTGN010000036.1:0-6372 GCA_964243455.1 uncultured Acidobacteriaceae bacterium | reverse complement strand
CGCGGGCACGCAGCTTTCAGATTGTGTGAGATGTGGGGCCACCCTCCCCATGTAGACTGTGCTCACTCCACCCTCTGCAGGCCACGAACAAATGATTGAGGCTCCAGAAGCACCGCACCATCATCACCACAAGACGGGTTTGCCGTGGTTCGACCTGATCGTGCCAGTGGCAGTTCTTTGCATCTCGGTCGCGTCGCTGCTGACGGCACTACAGTCGGAGAAGTCGATGCATGCGCTGGTGGAGCAGAACACGCGGCTGGTGGAGGCGCAGTCCACGCCGCTGCTGATGGTGGACACAGCGAACTTGAGCGACGGGAAGATGGTCCTGAGCATGATGCTGCGCAATGTGGGCACCGGGCCGGCGCAGATTGCCTGGTTCCGGGTTCGGGATGACCAAGGGACTGATTATTCGGGCGGCACGCTGTATGAACGGGTGAAGAAGATGGACCCGAACGCGTGGTTCGAATCGCAACAGATTTCAGCGACGTTTCTTCGCACGGGGGACGAGCGTATCGTGTTCAAGTGGCCCAAGCCTGCCGCGGCTTCGGCAGCTCTTGGGGCATGGACGACGATGAATACGACACGGTTCGGGCTGCGTGCGAAGGCCTGTTACTGTTCTATCTTCGACGAGTGCCGCGTGACGGAGTTCGGGGACAGCCGGCCGCGCGTGGTGAGCTCGTGTGAGGCGGAGCGCAGCAAGCCATAGCGATCGTGCGGCACGCGCCAGGGCTTGGATGCCACGAATCGATGATCGTGGATGAGCTGCGTCTCTACTTCGGCGCTTACCTGAGACCAACGGTGGGATCATCTTGCCGGTGCTCTCCTACGAGCATGAGCCCTCGGGCGGGAACCGGTACCCTTCCGGGTTCGCGGCACCTCAGACCCCGGCCGGTGTGACGCCGGAGCCGGCGAGCTTCGCGCTGCTCGGCACGGGGCTGCTTGGTTTGGCCGGCGCGGTTCGCGTAGGAAATCAGTACACAAGACCCCGTTTGCGGACGGGGTCTCGTGTTGTGTCGAGAAAGGGCAAGTCAGTCATTTGAGCGGTTTGGCTTGTGAGAGGGTGTGGGTGGGCCACCCGCCCACTTTGGGCTGTGTCGGAGTCCCACCCGTGCGCGATGAAGCCGCACACGGATGGGGCACGCCTACGGTTGAATTTGGGATGAAGAAGGTGTGGGTGGGCTACCCGGCCAACAGAAATGTGATTACTAAAGACTTCCGCAGACTTCTACCACTTAGGTTGTACCTTGGGGTCATAGCCATTTGTTTCAGGAGCTTCAAATGCGTTTTGCAGCCCTTCTCTGTGCAGGCATGCTGTGCGCCTGTGCCGGTTCGCTCCAGGCGGAGACCCTTACCTTCGACGACCTGACAACAACGGGTCCGCCCGTTCCGAACGGGTACCACGGACTGAACTTCAACAACTTCTACGTGGAAACGCTGCAATTTGATTCCACGAGGGGCTATAACGGCTACACGAACGGAACGGTCAGCCCTTCCTCTGTGATCTACAACGGCTTTGCCAACCCTGCCAGTTTCAGTGCTGTGAGCGGGACGTTGACGCTGGACAGCTTTTACCTGACGGCGGCGATTAATAACGGCTTGACGGTGACTGTGACGGGTGCTTTGAACGGCGTCGTCGAGGAGACGGCTGTTTTTGAGGTGTCCACGATGGGGCCGACGCTGGAGACGCTGGACTGGGCCAACATCGACACGGTGAACTTCGTCTCGAGCGGCGGGGTGCAGGATCCCCGGACCGTGGGCAATTTCAAGTCCGGCGCACAGTTTGCCCTGGACAGCCTTACGATCAACCAGCCGGCGAGCACGGGTGTGACGCCCGAGCCTTCCAGCCTGGCACTGTTTGGCACGGGTGTGTTGGGGTTGGTGGGTGCAGCGCGGCGTCGCTTGGCCTAGAGGCGATGTGGAGTCGGCGGAGAGCTCCGGCTTCGGCTGGAGCTTTCTGCTGTGCGCGATAAGGGTGCGCACGGAGGAGGTACGCCTGCTTCGTGGTTGGTCGGAAGGAACTACGGGTAGGCCACCCGTTCACATAGGTGTTGTGTTGGGTCACCCGCCGGGTTGGGGGGAACTCTGCTATAAGACTTGAACATCGTCGATGAACCGTCTGCAGCAGGAGTCACTGTTATTCGCCACCTAATCGCGGTACTCGTTGCGAACTTCTCAGATTTGCTCTCTCTTATCTCGCTCATCGTGTCCATTTGGGCCATCAAAATCGCGTTCCAACAAGGAGCGGAGTCCCGCAAACAGAGCAGGCTATCGGCTGAATCGGCCGAAAGACACGAAGCATTGCTGAAACAGCAGCGTGAAAGAGCCGAAGAACTCTTCAGTGCACAGACGCAGCAACTTGAAAAACAAAATGCGCTGATTGCTCGACTAGAAGGATTCGTCTCCACGAGGCCAATTGGCACTTTTCCAGCGTACCTGTGCAGAATCGCCGCCCTTCTGAGGAAGGCTGAGACGAGCATACAGATCATGACCTTCATCTCCTCACACGGTTCCTACACTGAAAATCGGGACTGGCTTGAGGTGAAGCAGGCGATCGAACAGCAGGGAGCTAAGCGGGAGAAACTCAGGAGCAGCTTCACTGTGGAATTGGTCGTAGCCACGGAGAATACCTTCAAAAGAACCTTCCAACAGGTTCATCCCTTGTTTTATGAACCTCAAAGCTGGGACGCCTGGAAGCGTGACGAGGAGCAGAACCATAACAGAAGGTTGTCGCGGTTCCTACAGTACTGTAAGGTCAGCGGCAGTGTTGACGATCTTTCGGTGAACGACTACTTCGATGCGCGGTTCAGGGAACATCAGAATGTGATTGAGGATGTCTTCCAGAGATGGAATCACACAGTTTACGAGTGTGAGCCGTCACTTCCCCTGTATTGCTGGCTCATAGACGGTCGCGAGGCGATCTTCTCGTTGCCGACGCAGGATGCGAGTGGGCGATACGCGGGCGTCGCTATTTCTACAGAGGATCCGAACGTTGTCGTCGCGCTGCTACGGTTGTTTGAACACTACAAGGCTCTGTCTATCATTCTGTGAGTCGAAAGGGAGCAGACCACCGGTTTAGCGTGTGGGAGTGATGGGGCGCGGGCTACGGCACTTGGGCTGTCGTGGTTTCTCACCCGTGCGCGATGAAGCCGCGCACGGATGGGCACGCCTAAGTTGGTGGCCGGGATGGAGAGGTCACGGGTGGGCCACCCGTCCAGCTTTGAGTTGTTTCGAGGTTTTGAACTTGAGGACGTTTATTGCCGTTGCGAGGAGGGCGTGGTCCGGTTCGCTGAGGAGCAGATGGACGTGCTCGGGCATGACGACGTAGGCGTGTATTTCGAAGCTGTATCTTGCCCTGATCTCTTCGAGTGTGCGTTTGAAGATCAGCTTCGCGTGGTCGTCGTTCAGAAAGGGCTGACGACGGTAGCAGCTGAAGGTGACGAAGTGGTCGTGCCCCTGGTCTTGGTAGCGTTTGAGACGGCTCGGCACATAGTGAGGGTACGGAGGATATAAGTTCCTGAGAATGGTGCTTTGGTGTGGGTGCTCCCTTCATCGTGTTCTTTGCGACGAACGGGGATTGCGGTATCCGGTGGTCTGCCTGAAGCTTCGTACCACCCACTCATCACGATGAAGCTGTGATGAATGGGGCACCCGTGGTGTTCAGGGTTGAGGAGATGAGTGGGCCACCCGCCGTCAGACGAAGCGTTTACGGAGAGCAACAGGTACACCTGCGAGACCCGTGGCAAGGAGGGCGAAAGTGGAAAGTTCCGGGGTACTGGTGACGAGGGGAAGGGTGCCGCCGTAACTGACGTAATGGAGCTCACAATCGGAATAAGGTGGGTCGGGGCAAGAGGATTGCGCAATGCCACTCAGAGAGATTGTGGGCGCTGGGTCGAAGTCGCCGTCTGGCGTGCTGTCGTTGTAATCGACTTCCTCGACGTTGTTAAAGCTCGAACCAACATTCGGAAAATTGAGGTACGAGTAGAAGTTATCCGCGAAGTCGTGGAAGTCCGAGGCTTTGATCTCATACATGCCTCTCGTCAGATCGACTGCGACGGCGACCTGGAAAGGGGAGTTGTTGTAGTCGATGTAATTGTCTTCGGTGCCGTCTGGATGAAGGACATCGGAGTTTCCGGTCACGTAGATGGTTCCGGCGTAGTTGTAGATCGTGTCGGCGTGGGCGAAGGCTGGCGCGAGGAACAGGGCAGTGGCGAGCACGGCGGTTGGGCGCATGATGGATCTCCTGGCGAGCGGTGAGAGCCAGTGTAGACCTGTTTAGCGGATTTCGATCGACCGTCGAGTCATGGGAAGGCGCTGCCCCCATGGTCGTGGTTGGGGTGGGTGGGCCACTTGCCCACCCGCCCCTGGAGCTTCGTACACCCCACTCATCACGATGAAGCTGTGATGAATGGGGCACCCGTGTTGTTCAGGGTTGAGGAGATGAGTGGGCCACCCGCCCCATGGGTGGGCCACCAGACCCCACCCACCCCAACGACCCACTATGGGACGTAATTCACCTCACCTGAGTGGGGTGAATTACGCTGTCGGTGTAGCCCCCCGAGACTTGCGGCTCCTGCGCTGTAAGCGACGCAGATACCTAGCAGTCCTAGCAAGACTGCATAGGTCAGCCTCCGCTCGATATTAGCGAATACTGGGACATTGGTTGTGCTTGGACGGAACTGGGTCCACACAAGGGCAGTGACGAGCACGTAAACGAGCGCGAGTAGAGGGAGAACGGCAAGAAGATGCCCTCCGCCTATTGCGATGCGCGTCCCTACACCAACAGCGACCAAGCCCATAACGAGACAAAGTACGAAGCTTCTGTGCATACACCTCTCTAACACACTACAGCTAAGTAAGCCGCTAAGGCTGCAAGTATCCCTACAAGGAGCACGAGGGCCGCCGGATCGAGGGCTACGCTGCCAACGACCAGCGAAACTCCCGCTCCGGCGCTGTCCAAATACGCTAGCGCAGCAGCGAAGGAACCCCCACCGAGTGCAACCAAAGCCCAGAATGCGGTGCAGTACTGGACAGTAGCTCCGGAAGGCGTAGTAAACCCACCGTCCGCCCACGCGTAGAAGGCTTCTGAGTAATCGTCCCCTCCTCCTCCGCCATGGCCGCCACCCAGATAGATCTCATCCTCGCTATCGTCTGAATCCATCCAGCCGCCGTCGTTCCATTCGTCGCTCTCGTCAGCAAGGCTGTCGTCAAAAGCGACTCGATTGAAGTGGCGCGGGGGATCGGGACTGAAAACTGCTTGCATCAAATTAGGGTGGAGATGACTATGCTCAAAGGCGCTTGCAGTTCTTACCCTGCCGGAGGTAGCGCGGCGGGCCTTAAGTAGGGACCCGTGAACCGTCCGTTGCCACTTAAGAATGCTGTACTTGCTCATAGATGTCGTGACCATCGGTGCAACCTGGGCGCTCAGATTTAGGAGTTGAGCGGTGACATACTCCTTTGCGTGGTCAGGTAGCGAGACCCCAAGGCTCTCAAGGACACCATACTGCTTAGTAAGGTGTGCCTTCGTAAGGACCGAGGTTTCAGTAGAAGACCGGATGCCCTTCGTGATTGCGGCATTCACTCCAGATGCTTCGAGAGCATCGAAATGCATTCGCATTGCTGTCGCCAGTTCACCTGAAGCGGCAATGTTGTGAGCTGGATTCTTCAGGAGTTTTCTGAAGTGCGAAACGATGACTTTCGTCGTGGACGCGTGGACAGAATCGAGCGCCGACGTGGTGGAATTAGCACGCGCGGTACCACTATCAGCAAACATCGCTGCAGCGCCGCCCGTTGCCAACCCAGCTTGCTGAATAAATCCTCTGCGTGATAGCAAGTTTCACCTCTGAATAGGATGGGCCTCACCCTATGCCTGTTCCGAAGGTAAGGCAAGATATTTTTCAAATATTTGTGGAACGAGTTGGTGCGCCATTGTTGTCCTTGCCTGCCGTCATCAGCTTCATCGTATTTGCCGGAAGGAGAATAGAGCTCTTGCACTGTTAGCGAGCCCTTAGGCAAACAAAAATTCCTTCGTGCGGAGTTCCTTCACCTGGTCGCGGAGTTTGGCGGCTTTTTCGAATTCGAACTTTTTGGCGGCTTCTCGCATGTCGGATTCGAGGTTGGAGATGTGGGCGTCTAGGTCGGCCTGGGTGCTGAAGGATAGGGCTTCGTTGTCGTTGTCTTCGGCAGTTAGGTCGGCGTAGTCGGCCTGGAGGACTGTGGCGAGGGAGTCGTCGATGCTGCGGATGACTGTGCGGGGGGTGATGTTGTTGGCTTCGTTGTAGGCTTGTTGTTTTTCTCGGCGGCGGTCGGTTTCGTCGATGGCGCGGCGCATGCTGTCGGTCATCTTGTCGGCGTAGAGGATGGCGCGGCCTTCGA
>CAXTGN010000035.1:14216-18591 GCA_964243455.1 uncultured Acidobacteriaceae bacterium | reverse complement strand
ATCGACCTTACGGGTGATGTGGTCAACCAGAACGTAGGCGATACGGAGACCTTCTACGGCAAAGGCATTCCGTATCAGAAGATCCTCTCCGGCTCGGTACCGACGCCTCCCTCTGCGCAGCACTTCGTGAAAACGGTGGGCCAGATGTTCCACGAAGGCAAGCGCGCCGCAAAGTAGCAGCGTTCGAGATCGGAAGCGAGTACGGGATCTTGGTCGTTGGGCTGAGACCCCGTGCGGAGCCGTAGACTTTCGAGGGTTAGTGTTTACCGTGAAGCGTTTTGCGGGTTCTTGCGGGTGTGCTGCTTCAGGCTAGCGCCGAGCGGATCCGTACTGCGCAGAGTTGCGAAGCAGACATGCCAGAGGACTGTTCAAATGCAAGACACACAGATCAGAACAAGCGATCCGTCGAATCGTCATCAGGAGCCGGGAATGGTTGACGGCCGACCCTCATTTCCGTTGCGGTTGTGGGACTGGACCACAGCGAAGGTGCTCTACACGGCAACCATCTACCTGGTCATTCTTTACTTCTTCCGCGCGGCTCGAGAAACGCTCACTCTGTTTCTCTTTGCCGTCCTGTTTGCATATTTTCTGGCCCCTCTCGTAGGTCGTCTGGAGAAGCCGATGAAAGGCCGTGGCAAGGCCATTCTGGTGGTGTATCTGCTGCTGTTCGCCGTGGTGGGCGTGGGTGGATATCTCATTGGCACATCGGTGGCGCAGGAAGCGCGCGCGCTGGCGACGACCCTGCCTGCACTCCTGAATCGCGTAGCGTCCGGTGAGCTTATCCAGTCTTTCGGTCAAAAGCATCACTGGACATCCGATCGGGTAAATCAGGCGCAGACCTTTCTTACGGCTCACAGAGACGACATTACGGGGTACGGCAAAGCTTTTGCCTCGAAGCTCGCCAGCCCGGCCTCGCATATCTGGTGGCTCATCCTGATTCCTATCCTGAGCCTGTTTTTCCTCAAACAGGGCGAGGAGATCGCGGAGAGTCTGACACACATATCCTCCGATCGTGAAGACAAGATTCTGATGAAAGGATTGCTGTCGGATGTGAACGTCATGCTGGGTTCCTACATCCGTTCACAGATTATCCTCGCCGGACTCACCCTGGTGGCCTATACCGTCGTGTTGAGCATCCTCAGAGTGCCTTACGCACTGATCCTGGGGCCACTTGCAGGGTTTCTCGAGTTCATCCCGGTGGTCGGCCCGGCTGTCGCTGCGGTCTCGGTCTTTGTGATCGCTATCTTGTCGGGCTACCCGCATGCCGCGTGGCTGGTGGTCTTCCTCGGCGCGTGGCGCCTGATCCAGGACTACGTGAGCGCTCCTCGCATCATGGGCAAATCTTTGGAGATCGATCCGCTGGTGCAAATCTTTGCCGTGCTGGCTGGCGGCGAAATCGCCGGTGTGGTGGGTGCGCTCATTTCGGTCCCAGTGGTTGCCACGCTGCGCATCATCTGGCGGCGCATGCATGCGGATGCTCCGAAAGAGGTAAGCTCGTCGGGCGAGGTCTACACCGGCCCGGCGCGGTGACGCGACCGCAGGGCATAGAGCTCTGGATGCTGTTCGCGCCGTGGCTGCCTTACCTTTATCCGGCCCCGGAAGACTTCGCTTTCTTGAGGAAGAAGGCCAGCGGGGAGCAAAGGATACAGAGAAAGCCGAAGTACCGGAGCACATCTACATAGGCGTAGACAGACGCTTGGCTACTGAAGGCGTTATTGGTAATTGTGAGTGCGCGCAAGGAGGCGACTCGCGGTCCTGCGTGTCGAGCCATTTGCTGCGTCAGTTGCGTGAGCTGCCGGCGCAACAGCCAACTGGAACCAGTGAACCAATGGCTGAGCTCGAAGCGGTGAGCCTGCGAGTGGCGCTGTGAGATTGTATTTGCGACGGAGATGCCGATACTTCCGCCTACATTGCGCAGGAAATTGAAGATACCGCTGGCATTGCCTGTACCGCTCTTGGGGATGGTACCGAGGGCCACCTGGGACAATGGAACGAAAATCATGGACAGGCCAACGCCCGACACAGTGAGCGGCCAGAAAAGAGTCCAGGGCGAGATATCGAGAGTGAGATTGCCCAGCCAGATGCCGGAGATGCCGAGCACGGCAAAGCCCAAGGCGACGATCCACCGCGGGTCGAACTTCGATACAGCGGCACCTACCAACAGCGCGGCTGCGAAGGACCCAATGCCGCGGGGGCTGACGGAAAAGCCGGAGCGGGTGGCCGAATAGCCAAGCAAGTTCTGATAGAAGACCGGAAGAATCGTTGTAAGGCCGTACAGAACAGCACCCAGGCAGAAGACAAGAAAGCTTCCCCAAGCAAGATTGCGGTCTGCCAGGGCACGCAGGTTGACCAGCGGCTTCTTGGCGCGCAGCTGATACACGATGTAACCCACAAAGAAGACAACGAACAGGATGGAGCCCCACACAATGCGGATGTCTCCGAACCAGTCCTGTTCCTGGCCCTTGTCCAGAACGTACTGAAGGCAGGCCACCCAGATACCAAGCAAACCGAAGCCAACGCCGTCGAACTTGCCAGGTTTGGCATTCTTCATCTCCGGGGGGTCTTCCAGAACGCGACTTTGCATGATGCAGGCGAAGATGCCCACCGGGATGTTGATATAGAAGGCCCAGCGCCAGGAGATGGCATCCGTCAGGTAGCCGCCGAAGGCCGGCCCGATGACCGGCGCCAGAACGACGCCGAGGGCATAAAGGCCGAGGGCCTGACCCTGCTTTTCTTTCGGGAAGCTTTCGATAAGAATGGCTTGCGCCAAAGGCTGCAGGGCGCCACCGCCGGCTCCCTGCAGAGCACGGGCGGCCAGAATAAAGCCAAGTGAAGGAGCAATGCCGCAAAGAAACGACGCGAAGGTAAAGACGGCCAGCGAAAAGATCAGGTACCGCTTGCGGCCGAAGCGCTGAGCCAGGTAGTTGCTGGTAAGCAGAAAGGCCGCGTTGGCGACAAGGTAAACGGTGAGAACCCACTCGGCTTCGTCAGTGGTGGATGCCGTAGATCCGGCAATATAGGGTACGGCAACCGAGGCAATGGACGTATCCATGACCTCCATGAAGGTGGCGAGCATCACCGCTACGGCGATCAGCCAAGGATTGACTTTGGGGCGTCCTGGCATACTTACGACCTCCAATCACAAAGGAGGTGATCGAGGGCGCGAGAAGGCTCCACGACGGCGGCGCTGGGAGATTGCACTATTTGACCCAGACCTTGGGTTCCACGCTCATGCCCGGAGCGAGGCGGTCGAGATCGTGCTGATTGGGCCAGAAGCGAATGCGAACCGGAAGGCGCTGCACTACCTTAACGTAGTTGCCGGTGGCATTCTCCGGAGGCAACAAGCTGTACACAGCGCCTGTACCGCCGGGCAGGGCCTCCACCCATCCCTCAAAGCTTTCCTTGAGGGCGTCCACGTAGATCGTCGCGGATTGACCGGGCCGAATGTTAGCGACGGCCGTTTCTTTAAAATTCGCCGTAATCCAGATGTCGTTGGTCTGGGTCAGCGCGAACAGTTCCTGGCCCGCCGCGACCTGTGTCGCCAGCTGGACCTGTTTATCGCCGATGATCCCATCTTCCGGAGCATAGATTCGGGTATATTCCAGGTTCAGCTCCGATTGGTCTGCCTGGGCCTGGGCAGCCTGGGCGTTCGCCAGGCGTTGAGCCAGTGTGGCCCGCTGAATGGCGATCTGCCTGGGCAGATTCGAACGTGCCTGGCGCAACTGCTCCTGAGAGGTGCCAAGCGAAGCCTCGGCGGTCAGGACTTGTTTCGCCCCTGCATCCGCGGTCTCGCGACGGGAGGCGACCACGGCTGCTTGCGCACGCTCGTTGGTGGCCTGCTGATCGTATTGTTCCCGCGATACCTCTTCTTTGACCACCAGCAGGCGGTAGCGCTCTTCCTCTCGCGCGGCGTTCAGTTCGTTGGCTTCTGCCTGGTGCAGGTCAGCCAGAGAAGACTGATACCGTTCCTTGGCGGCAGCGACGTTGGCTTCACCACTGGCCACGTTGTACTCGGCTTCCCGCAGCTGCGCGCCTTGCGTGGTTGCAGTGATGGGAACATTAGGCTCCTGTGCCGCAACAGCAGCTTTGGCCTGCGTGAACTGAGCTGCCGAGTTTTCCTTGGCGACCTGGTTGTCCCGTGGGTCGATCTCCACGAGCAGCTGGCCTTTCTTCACACGGAACGTGTTCTCAACGTATACCGCTTTCACGTATCCCGAGATGCGTGGGGCGATTGGGTCCGTGTGACCGTCCACGAAGGCGTCGTCGGTACTCTCGTAGCTCGAGATGTACAGCCAGATCAGCACGCCCGCGACGAGCACCAGGATCGTACTGAGCACGATGCCGATTGTTGCGCTCGGGTGTTGACGCACCCAAT
>CAXTGN010000035.1:13115-14206 GCA_964243455.1 uncultured Acidobacteriaceae bacterium | reverse complement strand
GCGGCTTCGCTTGCGTGCCTTCCTGGTCTCCGCCACCCTCCTCCTTCTTGTCGCCGCCCTCCTTCTTATCCCCGCCTCCACCTTGAGCTTCCTTCTCCTGTTTGTCGCGTAACTGATCCACCTCAGCGCGCAGCCGGGCCTGTTCTTCGTACAACATGCGCAAAGCGAGATCGGGGTGCGGATCTCCGGTTGATTGGGGAAAGCTTGGTGGGAAGTCAGACATGGTTATTTCCTGAGCAACTGGGGCAGAGATTGTTCGGCATTGCCCATAGCGCGTGCGAGCAGGGCCTTGGCGAGATTGTGCTCGTAGATGGCAGAGATTAGATCGTCATCCGCCAGCACCACAGATTGCTCTGCCTGGACGACCTCTACGGTATCGGTCACGCCCGCTGTGAAGCGGTCGCGCGACTGGGTCAGACTTTCATGGGACAACGAAACGTTACTTTGCGCGACCCCGACCTGATCTGCAGCCGCACTGAGATTGATGAAGGCCTGCCGCACATCCTCGTCCACTTGTGCGTGCGCGTCGGACAGTTCGGCTTGCCGCTGTTTCAGCGCAGCGTTTGCCTGCTCCACTTCGCCGCGGATGCGCCCGCCCTCATAGAGCGGAATGGTCAGCGTGCCGTATACCGTGTAGACGCCTGTGGAATGGAAGCTTGGTGTGGTACCAGCCGCGCCGAAATCAGCATTGACGTTCACGGTGGGGAGGTGTTCGGCATGGGCTGCCTTGACGTTGTTTTGCGCGGCACGGACGCTTGCCCCGGCGGCTTCCACATCGGCACGGCCCGTCTGGGCGCGCCCCAGCGCAGTATCGATGGTGATGTCGCTTACGGGCGTATACGGGAAGTCGTCCACGGCCTGGAAAGGCTGGCCAAGAGGAAGCCCGATAAGGCGGGATAAGCGGAGCTTCTCCGTATCCGCATCGGCCTGCAAAGAACGAAGCCGCTGTTGCTCGGTTTGGAACTGCACCTGGGCGCGGTCAGCGTCCAAGCGCGCCGCCAACCCCGCCGCGAACCGGTCCGCAGCTTGCTGATAAATCGCGCGGGAAGACTCGACCTGAGCCTGTGCGGCGATCACGCGGGCGTTCGTGC
>CAXTGN010000035.1:0-13105 GCA_964243455.1 uncultured Acidobacteriaceae bacterium | reverse complement strand
AGATAACTGCCGGCCACGGCCAGAACGATCAGATCGCGCGTATTGCGAACCGCGATCAGACTTGCTTTCAGGCTTTCGCTGGCGGAATGGAGGCTGTCCAGCTTGACGATGTCCAGCACGGTCTGCTGGAGGCGGGCAGCGCGCGCGTCGTAGTAGTTAAACTTTGTGCTTTCCGGGATGCTGGAAAGCGATACCCCGAGGGTGCGGAGGTTTTCCCGCTCAAACGCCTCAGTGATACCGGTATTCAGGGAAGGGAGCAGACCGCTCTTCGCGATGGTGCGGCCGCCTTCGGCCTGCATCGCGGCTGTCGATTGGGTGACAGCGCCCAGATTGGAGCGGAGGCCGAAGCTGAGGGCCTGTTCGAGCGTAAGCGCCAGGACGTCCTTGGTCGCTGTGCCCTGGGGTGTGCTTCCGGCAAAAGGTGCCCGGACTGTGACGGTGCTGTTGATGACGTTGGAGCTTCCCTGCGCCGCAGAGGGCGAGGTTTGTTGCGTCACGCTCACGGCATCCGCTGGCCTTTGCACACCGGACAGCGGAAGCGGAGTAGGGCGCGTCGGCCCTGTCACTTGCTCAGAAGGGGTCTGGGCGAAGAGGCAGGCGCATGACAGCAAGCCTGCGCACGTCACCCCTCGCAGCCACCGCCAATGCATCCTGGCCGGCTGATCCAAAGCAGATTTGTTTGTAGGGACGAACCGCAGCAGCGTGCGTTGCGATGTCCCAAAGAGCGCAACGTGCGGCAATCGTGGGTTCCTTTGAGTTGCTTAAGAGGGGAGATGCTTGGAATGAACGCTGGGGTTTGCCATGGCGGATTGCGGAAAAGTCGCGACGGGCTGCAGCACCTGCTCATCGCTCCGCGGAACAGGGCTAAATACGGCGCAACGCGTCAAGAGGACGACTTGCCGCGCAGATTCTCGTATATGCTGGCGTGGCTTCGGCCCCAGGGAAATCGGAGACCGTCAGTGAGCCAGGTCCGGAAGGATGTCCTAAACGGGTGGAAGGAGATCGCGGCCTATCTTGGGCGGGATCCCCGTACGGTGGAGCGTTGGGAGAAGAGTCGCTCCCTGCCGGTACGTCGATTGCCTGGAAGCGGGCGGTCGACCGTGTACGCCCTTGTGCCTGAACTGGATGCGTGGCTGGCCTCCCCGGTGCGAGAGCCGGAGGTGGACTCCAGGGCAACGTTCGGAGAA
The DNA here is from genome assembly GCA_964243455.1 of uncultured Acidobacteriaceae bacterium. Lineage (GTDB taxonomy): Bacteria > Acidobacteriota > Terriglobia > Terriglobales > Acidobacteriaceae > Granulicella. Next base: position 11,918 of record CAXTGN010000035.1, on the reverse strand, counting down.
GCATCGGTGTCGCAGGACCCGCCCGGGTCGGGGGTAACGGTGTCCGGCCTTTCAGCGGTTACGCCAGGACGAACGCACGGGCCTTCTGATCCACCAGCCAGCAATTGGTCTAGGTGGGCGGTCGCCGCTGTCCTTCTTGGGGTCCTTTTGTGTGGCATTGTCACGACGGTCAGGCATCTACGGCGGGACGCCGCAACAGCCTCCTTCGCGACGCATGTGCGTACGCTGGTTCCTGCCTCGCCCGTTCCCGGTGTGGAAGAGCTGTACCTAAGGGCGTGTTACCAGACGGAGCTGCGCACCCCGGAATCGCTCCATCACGCACAGGACGCCTTCGCGGCGGCGCTCGCCAGGGATCCACACTACGCGCCTGCCTTTGCTGGACTCGCGACCACCTACATCCTGCTGCGTGAGTACTCCGTGGTTCCCGATGCAGAGGCCTATCCCCGAGCAAAGGAAGCCGCGCGAAAAGCCCTCGCACTGGATGGGAACTCGCCACAGGCACACGCGGTCATGGGGTTTGTGGATTTCTTCTGGAGCTGGGACGCTGCTTCTGCGGAAAAGCATTTTCAGACTGCTTTGCGGCTGGAGCCCGGCCTACCCCTGGCACATCACTGGTACGGCTCCATGCTGACCCATGAAGGCCGTTACCAGGAGGCTCTGCGAGAGCTCAGCATCGCGCAGCGGCTGGAGCCAAGTTCGTCGGCCATTCTGACCATGCGCGCCTTTGCGCTGGGATTGAGTGGGCGGCGCGATGAAAGCTCCGAGATGCTGAACGAGGCCATCAGCACCGAACATGCCGGGGCGTACCACAACCCCGCCACGATGCATCACGTGATGGGCAGCCTGAGCCTCTTACAGCCACGTGATCTGCCGCGCTTTCTTTCTGAAGAGACGATCGCCTCCGAACTGCGGCAAGACGCTTCGTCGGTGGCTGCTCTGCGCGTAGCCACCGACGTCTATCGTGCCAAGGGAGAACGGGCCATGTGGCAGGCGTTCCTGGCAGAGGAACAGAAACGGCACAAGACCGATGGCCCGAGCTACAACACGGCGCGTTACGAATCCGAGTTGGGCGAGAAAGATCAGGCTTTCCAAGACCTTGCGCAGCTCTTTTCTCATCATGATTCGGCGCTGATTGGCATTCTGGTGGATCCGCTCTTTGCAGGTCTGCGGCAGGATCCGAGGTTTACCCGGCTGCGGGACGCTATGGGTATGCCGAAGCCTGAACAGCACTGATGCTTTTGGCGAGCCGCGCTGCAACTTACGGGCCAATCCAGGCCTGTTCCACCGAGGCGAAGAGGAACTGCTTGGTAAGATGTCCGGGAGACCCCCGTGCATTGGACCCGGACTGAATGAGCGCGTTTGCCGAAGACATCGCCCGTTACCGCGCAAAAGGCTACAACGGCAAAGACCTGTGGTTGCACCCGGCCGTGTGGTCCATCGCGGTGTACCGGTTCAGCAACTGGCTGTATGTCGGCAAGCCGTCCGTTATTGTGCGCGTGCCCTGCAAGGTATTGGCCTTTTTTGCGGTGAAGTTTTGCGTGGTGTTCATGGAGATGGACATCGATCCGCAGGCGACGATCGGCGGTGGCTTTTACATAGGTCACATCGGCGGGGTGCATATCAATCCCGGTGCTGTGCTGGGAAAGAACTGCGATCTTGCGCACCGGGTGACCATTGGCGCATCCGCGATGGGCCGAGGTGGCATTCCGGTGCTTGGGGACGAGGTGTATGTCGGTACGGGCGCGGTTCTTGTGGGCAAGATCAAGGTGGGTAGCGGGGCGAAGATCGCGGCGAATACCCTGGTGATGAGCAATGTGCCGGCCGGCGCCACGGTCATGGGAGTGCCGGGGCGCATCATCATGCGTCCCAAGCCGGCCCCGATTGTGGCCAAGCCCGAGGCAGGAGAGCCAGTCATGGCAGGAGCGGGGGTCGATGCAGGCTGATACAGCATGGCGAGAGAAGCGGCAGGCGCTGCAGAATGCGGTTGCTGCAAGCGCAGCATATGAAGCCTTGCGCTCCGCCCGTGAGCTGCTGGCCTTCGAAAAGCCCTCGGACATCGCCTTTTGCGCGACAGCCTTCCGAAAGCTCGATGGAGCACTCCTGGCGCATGGGCACAAGCGTTTGAGGACTTTTCTGGTCCGCTCCGTGACTGTGGAACCGATCCTGCCCGCTTTGCAGGTGGAAGCGGTCCTGAACGGGTACCAGCTTGAGTTGCGGGTTGGCGGCTACGGCTCCTATATGGACGAGCTACTTGATGCGCAGGGAGCCATCAGTCAGTTTCAGCCGGACCTCGTTTGTGTCCTGCTGGATACAGAAGAGATTGCAGGCAGCCTGCTCTCCTTGTGTGCTCAGGGCCGGGCGGAAGAGGTTCAGGCTGAGGTCGAAGCTGCCGCCTCGCGGATCGAACAGATGCTGCGCAGTTTTCGAAGCGCGAGCAACGCCCGTCTCGTTCTGCAAGGTTGCTCGATCGCCCCTGTGACCTCGCTCGGTGATGTTGCCGAGGCAAACATCCCCCACAGCCTGACCAACGCCGTCCGTGAGGTCAACCGCCTCCTTGCCCAGGTGTGCCGAAAGGTCGCGGATTGCGCGTTCTTCGACGTGGACGCAGTGGCCGCCAGATTCGGCCGGAGCCGGTGGCGTGACGAGCGGATGTTCCTTGCTAACCGTCTGCCCATTGCGCCTGGTGCCTTCCGGCCGTTTGCCCGGGCGCTGATGCGTTCGGCTTCGGCGATGTTCCGGCCCGCCCGGAAGGTGCTTTGCACCGACCTGGACAACACGCTCTGGGGCGGAGTTCTGGGCGAGGATGGGCCGGCCGGTATCGCTACCGGTCCTGCATTTCCGGGCAACTGCTACCTGGCCTATCAGGTCTACCTGAAGGATCTCGCTGCCCGCGGCATCCTGCTTGCGGTCACCTCGAAGAACAACGAGGCTGACGTGTGGGAGGCGTTTACACTGCGCGCCGCCGATCTGGCTTTGACAATGGAAGACTTCGTGGCCCGCAAGATCGGCTGGAATGAAAAGGTCAGCGCCATCCGTGAGCTTGCGGCGGAGCTCTCGCTCGGTCTGGATGCTTTCGTTTTTGTGGACGATAATCCCATGGAATGCGAAGCCGTCCGGCAGCACCTGCCGGAGGTAGCCGTGGTCGAAGTGCCGGTGAGCGAGCCGTGGAGACTCGTCGCTCAGCTGGCGGAGGAATGGTTCTTCGACACGATCTCCGTGACGGTCGATGACCGAAACCGCTCGGGGGAGTACAAGGCGCAAACGCAAAGGGCCGCGCTTAGCCAGAATGCCACCAGCAGGGATGAATTTCTTGCCTCGCTGGGCATTGTGTGCACCTTTCTGGGCGCCGCCGACGCGCCCCTAGAACGCTCCGTTCAATTGCTGGGGAAGACGAATCAGTTCAACCTGACCACGCGACGCTACACCGCCGGTGAGGTCATGGCCTTTGTCACGGACCCGGGCTGCCAGGCTGTGGCTGTGCGTGTGCGGGACCGCTTCGGCCACGCCGGTGTTGTCGGGCTTGCGCTGACGCGCGTGAAAGGTGACCAGTGCTGGATCGATTCGCTCCTGCTGTCCTGCAGGGTTATCGGGCGAGGGATCGAGACGGCGATCCTTGCCCATCTGGCAGAAGGCGCTGCGGCGTTTGGAGCGCGTTGGCTCATGGGCGAGTACATCGAGACCAAAAAGAATGCACCGTGCAAGGAGTTTTATCCGGAGCACGGCTTTGTACTGGACGAAACTCTGGACTCGGACGGAGCGGTCGTGTATCGCCTTGACCTCACAAAACGCATGCCCGAGGCCCCATTTTGGCTAACCCTGGAAGGAAACAAGAGTTATGACTTTGCAGACAGTGCCGTCGTCCCTGCGTGACATCGTGGCGGATACCCTGGAGATCAGCCCGGAAGAGGTGACGCCGGAGACCTCGACGCAAACCGCCGAGAACTGGGACAGCTTTCGACATCTTCAGCTGATCCTCTCGCTCGAAGGGGAGTACGGCGTACAGTTCGACCCACAGCAGGTGCCAGAACTAACAACGGTGGCCAAGCTGCAGCAGGCGCTCGAGCAGAAGGGTGCGACGCTTTGACGTCCGGCTTACCCGAGGGTCTGCGCTTTCGGCTGCTGCATGTCGGCGTTGCTGTCCCGGAGATCGATGCCGCGGCGAAGATGTTTGCGACGCTGTTCGGATCGCAGGTGGTCTCCGGTCCGTTTGACGATCCCATCCAGAAGGTGACGGTCAACTTCCTTACGCAGACGAACGCACCGTCGAGCGATGCGGCCGAGATTGAGCTGATCGCGCCGCTGACTGCGGATGCACCCATCCAGTCCATGCTGAACAAGACCGGTGGCGGGGCGTATCACCTCTGCTTTGAAACCAACGATCTCGAGAAGGCACTGGCGCATGTGCGTCAGCAGAAGTGTCTTGTGGTGAGTGCACCAGCACCCGCTGTGGCGTTTGAGGGTCGCCGGATTGCGTGGTTTTACAGCCCTTCGCGTCTGCTGGTGGAGCTGGTCGAACGCCCAGACTGAGTTTTCTGGCAGGTTACGCGTGCAGGGAACTGGCTGGAGAGCAGGCTCTCCAGCCAGTCTCACGTGCACGTAGCCTACTCCGCCACGAAGACTGCCGTGGTGAGTGAAGGAACGGTCACCGTTCCAAGCTTTGGGTCGAACGTGGATTCACGCGTGGCCGTGTCGCTCGATTGCTGCTGAACCGGGTGAAGCTGTAAGGACAGCCCCACAAGCCGCGCGTCCGTGAAGCTTACCTGCTTGTTCGTGGCGTTGAAGACGACGACCACGTGGTTGTACGGGCCGTACTTGCCGGGCTGCGACGCGTCAAGCTTCATGACGATCAGGCCGGGTGTCTGGGTCTTGCCGGTGTTCAGGAAGCTGAGGCTGCTCTGGATCTCGCTCAGGGTCGCCATGCGGAAGAGCCCCGAGCTGTACCGGATCTTCATAAACTCCTGGTAGGCCGCCGTTGTCGACTGGATATCCGCAACGGTGGGGGCGTACATGCCATTGCTGAGGAGTGGCTGCATCAACGGCCACTGATTCTGGTTTTGGCTGGCGATGGGCAGACCGATGCCCCAGTTGGCACCACGGGTCGTCCAGTCAATCTTGTTGAACCAGTCACCTGAGTCGTAGCTGTTCTGGTCCATGTCCTTGGAGCGCAGCAGGTCGTCGCCACCCTGGAAGAACGGCACGGCCTGGCCAAGCTGAATGACGCTCATCGCGAGCACCTGGCGGCGGGCGCGCGTGGCGCTGGTGTCGCTCAGGCTTGACTTGATCTGCACAGCGTCAAACAGGTCCTGGTTGTCATGGACAGAGCAGTAGTTCACGGCCTCCACGGGTGAAGCGGCGTAGCCGGCCTGCTGACCGCCGTAGTCGATCTGCGATCCGGGGACAGTGGCTCCGGTGTAGGTAGTGAAGGTGTAATCCCGCAGGTTGCCGGCCAGTCCAAGGCGGACCCAGTCCTCTTCCTGCAACAGCGAGGTGACCTGATCGCTCTGGGCTGTGCTGCCGCTTGTGAAGTCGCTGGGATCAGTTGCGAGTCCTGTGGCGAAGCCCTGCGTACGGAGATCCGCAAAGGGGTTGCCGCCACGCACGCCATCCCGGATGCGGTCGTTAAAAGTCCCAACGTCCAGGCCGTAGAGATGGGCCTGCTGTGCATTGGGTCCAAGTGCGCCGTTGGCGGTTTCCCCAGTCGTCCAGCCTTCACCGTACAGGTAGATCTTCGAGCCATCTACGCCATCATTTTGCGGGGTCAGCGCGACCAGAGCCTGCTGGATGGCCTGTAGATTGTAGGTGAAGTGATAGCTCATCAGATCGAAGCGGAAGCCGTCGATCTTGTACTCCTTTGCATTCAGCACCAGCGTGTCCACCATGAGCTTCTGCATCATGAGGTGCTCGCTGGCAGTGTCCGCGCAGCAGGATCCGGTCTCCAGTGTCCCATTCGCGTCGAGGCGGTGATAGTAGAGCGGAACGACCTCGTCCAGGTTGGAGTTGGGGGCTTCGCCGCTGGCGTTGGTGTGGTTGAAGACGACGTCCTGGATCACGCGAAGACCGGCCGTGTGCAGGCCCTGCACCATGGTGCGGTACTCAATCACCCGGTTCTCTGGATTGATCGCGTAGCTGCCCTCGGGCGCCATATAGTGGACAGGATCATAGCCCCAGTTGTAGGCGTCCTTGGCTTCGACGGCGGCAACGGCGGCCTGCTGCTGTGTGCCGTTGGGCGGGTAAGGGGAGAGCCCGGACGGCGTCTGCCAGGTCGACTTGTCTTCGTTCACAGAGGCGAAGTGGAAGGTGGGCAGAATGTGAACGGCCTTGAGGCCGCTCTCCGCCAGGGTGTGCAGGTGGCGCATACCGTTGGAGCTCTGGTCCGCGAAGGCGTCGTACATGCCGCGATGCGCGGCCGGCACCGTGGAGTCGCCGACGCTGAAGTCACGCACGTGCAACTCGTAGATGCTCAGGTCGTTGATGCGGTCCAGGGCCGGCGAGGTGCTGGCATTCCAGCCGGAGGGCTTGGTCTCACTGGAAGCGAGATCGGTAAGGCGGCTCTTGGTCCCGTTGACCGCGATATCGATCGAGTAAGGGTCGGAGGTGACGTTGGTGCCCACGGCGTGATCCGCCGGAACGTAGACGCGGACGGAGTAGAGGTAGTATTTGCCCTTCCAGGCGCCATCAAGCTTTGCGGTCCAGACACCGTTAGCCTCCTGCATCGGGACGGTCTTGGCGACCGTCGCGTCCGCGGCTTCGCGGTACAGCAGTACGGACACGCCCTGTGCCGTTGGCGCCCAGAGCTTGAGCATGATAGGTGATTCGCTCTCCGCCGCGGTAGACGCATCGCTACCTCCTGCCAGTGGAAAGACCACACCGAGCTTGCCGGGGTAGTAGTAAAGATCGTCGAGCACACCAGCGTACTGGATGCCCGTTGCGTAACTGAGCGCACCGGCCTGCGTCATCGAAGACAACGCGAGCTGATCCTTAAGGGCTCTCTGAAGAGTCACGACGTTGACGCTCGGATCCACGGTGAGAACTGCATAGTTCGCCAATTGCGGGTAGTGAGCGAGTTCCTCTGCCGTAAGGGTGCCCCCGGCAACCAGTGGGATTTTGTCCCCGCCTGTGACGCCGGTCGCGGTAAGTTGCAGGCCGCCGTTGGCGCTGTAGTACAGGGCATAGGTGTTGCCGCTCTGGAAAAAGCCGGGCTGGATGGCGACACGGGAACGGTCCAGCCAGTAGGCTTGCTGCTGCTGAAAGACACTGTTGAGCTTTTCCGCATTGGTGGGCTGCGTCGTGTAGACCGTAGACACGCCAGAGACGATCCAGGCCTGCTTGTATTGCGTGATCTGGAGGTGCTGATCCGGTCCCGGATCTTTCTCCTGACCGTTCGCGCAGTTGTTCAGGATGAAGCCGAGATCCCCTGTGGGGGAACCTGTGGCGGGGTTCACCGAAACATCGAAGTAGACGCCGTACGCATCGGTTCCTGAGACGCTTACCTCGCTGCTGCACCACTGGGCGTTCTCTGTCGAGGCGTTCCATGTATACAGAGCCCAGCCGCTGTAATTGCCGTCCGGTCGGTAATAGTGAATGCGGGTGTAGCCGGGAGCAATCGGCGGCTCCGATTGTGCGTGGGCCGGTTCCGCGGTCAGCAGGCTGACCATGAACAGAACAATCAGCAGCCAGGCTGCAGGGGACAGCCGCTTGAAAGCAGAAAACTGAGACATGAGGACTCCGGTAGCAGTGACGTGGGAGTGGGTCCATTCCGGGCGTGGGATTGCTCGGAAGCGTGAAGCATGCGAATCGGGCACGGCGGACACGATAGTGCAACGAGGTGAACCCACACAAGTGGAAACTGCCGCTCCGCACAAGGCAGGCCCGCCTGGGCGAGGCACTTGATCCGTTCAGCTGGAGTGGCGGAAGCGCGTGTGAGTCGAACACACCGTTGCCCTTGTCGGACGACCGCCGGTTTTGAAGACCGGGAGGACCACCGGATCCTTTGCACTTCCTTGCCAGCGATGCGGAGCCGGAGCCGAAGGTCCCCGCTGCAGCATCTATGGGATGCATGGAAGGTCTTTCCGATCTCGAAGTTGTTGATTCCTTTCAGAACGTACGTCTGACGCAACAGGTCAAGGCGGGGGGCTGCGCCAGCAAGCTGGCTCCCGGTACCCTGAGTGCGGTTTTGGGCAGCCTGCCGAAGCAGACCGATGAGAATCTGCTGGTAGGGTTCGATACGGCGGACGATGCGGGAGTTTACCGCCTTAGTGCGGAGCAGGCGCTTGTGCAAACCGTCGACTTCTTCACACCGATGGTGGACGATCCATTCACCTTTGGGCGCATCGCGGCGACGAACGCTCTGAGCGATGTCTACGCGATGGGAGGACGTGCGGTCACGGCGCTGGCGCTTGTCTGTTTCCCCCAAGACGGGGACACGGCTGTGCTGGAGGGGATTATGCGTGGCGGCCTCAGCGTCATGGAAGAGGCCAGCTGTGTGGTCGTAGGCGGTCATAGTGTCCGCGACAACGAGATCAAGTTTGGCTACGCCGTCACAGGGCTAGTCCACCCCGATCGCGTCTTCAGGAACACAGGGGTGCAGGTGGGCGATGCCCTGGTGTTTACGAAGGCTTTGGGTACAGGCGTGATTACGACCGCACTGAAGCAGGGAAAGGCCAAGACAGAGGGGGTGGAAGCGGCGATCGTCTCGATGACGACCTCCAACCGGATTGCGGCCGAGATTGCTGCTCGGCCCGAACTCAACGTGCACGCTATGACCGACGTAACAGGGTTTGGTCTTATGGGCCATGGAAGGGAGCTATCCTTCGGCAGCAACGTGCGATTGCGGGTGGACGTGAGCGCGGTGCAGACGCTCCCTGGCGCGCTTGAAGCCATCGAGCTCGGGTGCATCCCGGCCGGACTGCTGGCGAATCGCGAGTATGCCGGCTGCGTGGTAGAAGAAGCACCAGACGCCCGGGTGCGTGATGGCGGACGCACGCTGTTGTTCGATCCTCAAACCGCTGGCGGCCTTCTGATTGCCCTGAAACAGGAGAGCGCGCAGGCGCTCGTCACAGCCTTGCAAACCAATGGGTATACAGCCGCTCGGGTAATCGGCTCTGCGGAAGAGGGCGCGCCGGGGATCGTTCTCACATAATGGCGGAGCCAGGCAGCATGGATCCTTCGGCGAACGACGTCTTTCGTCAGCTACCCAGTGTGAACCAGGTGCTGGAGAGCGGACAGATGGCGCTGCTGATCGAGCGTTACTCGCGCGATCTCGTCAGGCAGACGGCACGCGAGGTCCTATCGCAACTGCGGACGCAGATGAAAGCTGGGCAACTGGATGCGGGAGGTCTGGCGATCGCGGTCAAAAGCCTGTCCGAGCGCGTGGAAACCAAGGTAAAGCTTCGCTTACGCCACACTCTGAAGCGTGTAATCAATGCGACCGGCGTCATTTTGCAGACCAACCTTGGCAGGGCACCCCTGTCCGAGCAGGCCATCGAACGCATCGCCGAGGTGACACGAGGCTACTCGAACCTGGAGTTCGATTTGGAGACGGGGGAGCGAAGCCGTCGCGATGTGCATGGGGAAGACCTGATACTGCAGTTGTTGAACCTGAAAGGCCAGCATGGGTTTTCTGCGCCGGAGCCACAGAGGCAGGAAAAGGCTGCAGCCCTCGTGAATAACTGTGCTGCCGCAACGTTTCTCGCGCTCAACACACTTGCCGAGGGCGGTGAGGTCATCGTTTCCCGGGGCGAGCTGGTAGAAATTGGTGGCGGCTTTCGCATTCCGGAGATCCTGGCAAAGTCCGGCGCGGTCCTGCGTGAGGTTGGAACTACGAACAAGACCAGGGTCAGCGACTACGCTGCCGCCATCGGTCCTGCGACCAAACTCATCCTGAAGGTGCATCGATCGAACTTTCGCATTGAGGGCTTCACGGAGCAGCCCTCGTTGGAACAACTGGTCAATCTGGGAAATCAAACCTCTGTTCCCGTCTTCGAGGACCAGGGGACAGGGTGTGTGCTGGACCTCGCAGCCGCGGGCCTCGCCGGTGAGTCGTCATGGACTCGCAGCGCTGCAAGCGGCGCCGCTTTGGTTGCTGCAAGCGGAGACAAGTTGTTGGGCGGTCCGCAGTGCGGAATCCTTGTGGGGGAGCTTCAGGTTGTGGAGCGCATCCGGGCGAACCCGCTTTTCCGTGTCCTACGGGTCGACAAACTGACCTACGCAGCTCTCCAGGCGACTCTACTGGCCTACATCACAGGTACCGAGGATAGCCTTCCTGTCGCCAAGATGATTCATGCTCCTGCCGAACAGATACGTTTGCGCTGTGAAGCACTGGTGAAGTCATTGCCGCCTAGGCTGATCCGAGCGGAGGTGGTCCCCACCAGGAGCGTGGTCGGTGGCGGCACGACGCCAGGCGCTTCCTTGGGAAGCTTCGCGGTGGCTCTACATGTAGAAGGCAGGAGTGAGCATGCCGTGGCCGCTGTGCTGCGTGCGCTCGACACGCCGGTCATTGGACGGGTGAGCGATGGCCGCGTGCTTCTGGATCTGCGGACGGTTGCACCAGATGACGATGGAGCTCTGTCCGCCTCGCTACAGAGTGCCTTCCGGGAACCAACGCGTTTGGAGGGAGAACCGGTGACTCTCCTATGACGACGGCAAAGGCGCCGGAGCGCAAGACAAGCGGTGAACGGATGGTCTCAGGCCAACGTGGGGTTCCGCGATCTGTGGTGCTCGGCACGGCGGGGCACATCGATCATGGCAAGACTGCCCTGGTGCTAGCGCTGACAGGCATGAATGCCGACCGGCTGCCGGAGGAGAAGGCGCGCGGCATCACCATCGATCTCGGCTTCGCCTCAATGGACCTGGCCGGCCCTCAGGGACACGCTCTCGAGGTAAGCCTGATCGATGTGCCGGGGCACCACGCCTTCATCCGCAACATGCTGGCCGGGGCGGGCGGAATCGATGCTGTCCTGCTGGTAGTCGCTGCCGACGAGGGCGTGAAAGCCCAGACGCGGGAGCACCTTCAGATCTGCCGTCTCCTGAGCATCCAGCATGGGCTCGTGGTGCTTACCAAACAGGATGCTGCCTCGCCTGAACGGTTGAGCGAGGTGACCAGCGAGGTGGCCCGGCTTGTCCAGGGAACCTTCCTGGAAGGTGCGCCTGTGATTGCGGTTTCCGCGCTTACCGGCGAAGGTATCGGAATCTTGAAGACCGTGCTTGCGAACCTGTTATCCGAAATCCCCACCCGGAACGAGGGGCGAATTGCTCGACTTCCCGTCGATCGTGTCTTTTCCATCCGGGGCTTTGGGACCGTGGTAACGGGCACCTTGCAGGCTGGCACGATGCACGCGGGAGAGTCACCAAGCCTGCAGCCGGGAGCCCGGAAAGTTCGGGTGCGCGGCGTCCAGGTGCACGGCAAAAGCCGGAATGAGGCATCCGCTCCCAACCGCGTCGCACTGAATCTCGCGGGAGTCGAGGTCGCCGAGGTGCAGCGCGGCGACACGGTGGTTCCCCAGGGCACGTTGGAGCCGGTCTCCGTGCTGGATGCCGAGATAGAGGTGCTGCCTGGCGCGACGGCTTTGCGCCATCGTCAGCGAGTGCGCATACACGCCTTCACATCGGAGTCGCTGGCGACCGTCCTGCTCTACGGAACAGGAACAACCGATGCCCCGGACCGGCGGCAAGTGCGCTTGAGGTTGGCCAAACCGATGCTGCTGGTCCCGGGTGACCGCTTCGTTTTGCGGCAAACCTCCCCCGCGGAAACCCTGGGTGGAGGGCGCGTGTTGGACGCGCACCCGCTGGAACGGCTTCGAAAGCCCGCAACCGTGGAGTGGTTGAATCACCTAGGGAACGCGCGACCTGCGCAGGAAGCGTACCTGCGGGTGAAGCGACGTGGCGCAGAAGGCCTCACGCTCTCTCGCGTGATCGCGGAA